>JAEHDK010000020.1 GCA_016880465.1 Micromonosporaceae bacterium | reverse complement strand
CCCGCGGCAAGAAACTTGTCTACGTCTACGACCCACTCAACCGCAAACGTGCCGTCTACGAAAACCAGGTCGGCGGCAACCCCCGCGCCCAGTGGGTCTACGACACCATCGCCAAAGGGCAGCTCAGCCAGACCACCCGGCTGATGGGCAGCACCCCGTACCAGGTCAAGGTCACCGGCTACACCGACACCTACCAGCCCACCGGCGTGCAATACATCATCCCCACCAGCGAGACCGGGCTCGGCGGCACCTACAACTTCTTCCACACCTTCAATGTCGACGGCTCGCTGGCGTCGACCAGCCTGCCGCCCACCAACAGCGACCTGCCCGCGGAAACCCTGTTCTACGACTACGACGACCTCGGCGAACCCACCACCCTGACCACCCTGTACGGCACCACCACCATGTCCTACGTGCCGCAGACGGCCTACAACGCCCTCGGCCGACTCGACCAGATCACGTTGGACACCGACGACCTGGCCGGCGGCAGAGTCTGGCGGGCCTACACCCACGAACTGGAAACCGGGCGGCTGACCGGCACCCGCACCGACCGCGACACCGCAACGCCCAACAATGTGACCGACCTGCACTACAGCTATGACGATGCCGGCAACATCACCAAGGCCGTCGACGCCGCGCCCACCACCGTCGACGACACCCAATGCTTCAGCCACGACTACCTGCGCCGGCTCACCCAGGCGTGGACCCCAAGCTCCGGCGACTGCGGCTCCGCACCGACTACGGCCGGGCTCGGCGGACCCGCCCCCTACTGGCACAGCTGGACCTTCGACACCATCGGCAACCGGCTCAGCCAGACCATCCATGCCACCGGCGGCGACACCACCACCAACTACACCCCCGGTACGGCCAAACCGCACACCCTGAACAGGACAACCACCGGCGACCTGATCCAGAACTACCAGTACGACCCGGCCGGCAACACCACCTGCCGACCCGCCGGCACCGCCACCAGCACTTGCCCGGCCGGCGCCGGCAGCCAGACCCTAACCTGGGACCCCGAAGGCCGCCTCGACACCTCCAGCGACGCCACCGGCGCCACCACCTACATCTACGACGCCGACGGCAACCGGCTGATCCGCCGCGACCCCACCGGCAAGACCCTCTACCTCCCCGGCCAGGAAATCCGCTACACCACCGCCACCAGCTGTACCCGTTACTACACCCACGCCGGACAAACCATCGCCTCCCGCACCGCCGCGGGCCTGACCTGGCTCACCGGCGACCACCAAGGCACCGCCCAAACCGCCATCAACGCTGCCACCCAAGCCGTCACCACCCGCCGGCAAACCCCCTACGGACCCCCCCGCGGCGGCACCCCGACCTGGCCCAACGACAAAGGCTTCCTCGGCGGCACCAAAGACAACACCGGCCTGACCCACCTCGGCGCCCGCGAATACGACCCCGCCATCGGCCGGTTCATCTCCCTCGACCCGATCATGGACCTGGTCGACCCCCAACAACTCCATGGCTACTCCTACGCGAACAACAGCCCCACTACATACAGCGACCCCACCGGCATGAGTTTCACCTGTGGTGATGGACCCGGCGGCAGCTGCGGCAGCGGCGGCGGCCCGTCTGGCGCCGGCGATGCCGGAAACGGAACCGGAGGCGGTCCGACAGTGCAAGACACTGTGTTCCTGCATCGCGAGCTGGCAGGTGGTAGGACCGAAACTCTCGAAGTCAAGGACGGAATGCTCAGGACCGTGGTCTGGAGGGGCGTTCCATACCTCCCAAGCATCATGAACCTGGGTCCGTATACCACATGCACCAACGGTCAAACAGCGCCGTGCTTCATCGGCAAAGACGGGCACGTGTACGACATGAACGGCAACCGGTCGTGCCTTCCCAACAACGTCGCAGGGCCATGCTCCACGACACCGCCTCCGACACAGGTACAACGACCCGCCTGCCCAACACCCGCGCCGCCGCCAGGTCCGAAGATCCCGCATAACGCCAAGCTAGTGGCGGGTCCCAAGCCGACGAAGAGCGAATTGAGGGCAGAGTCTGACGAGAGAGGGTCAACTAGCGGGGGCTGTGTCACCGCAGGGCTCGAGCTCATCGCGGCGATCGGCATAGACGTCTGCTTGGTCAAGGACGCCACTGGCATAGGCATGACGTTCGGTGTCAAGACCGGCATTGGGCCGACGGCGGGGCTCTCCCTCGAAGCTGGGCCGACGTATTCGAACGCCAGGTACATGGAGCAACTTGGCGGCCTCGATGTGTACGCCGAAGCGGGCGGGGGCGTCGTCAGCCAAGGCGTGGCAACCAACGGACACGGGCTTTACCAGGGTTCCACGACGTTCGGCCCGGCCGCCGAGGCTGGAGCTCAGGCGGGATTTGCCACCACCGGCGTATGGCGCTGGTGGGGCCGCCGCAGCCGGCCTAGACCGGTGGCTTGCCGCGCAGGCAGATGCAGGCGTACCAGGCGATGGAGGGGTGAGGGCTAGGTGGCCGCCGGGAGCCGACCGCACCAGATCGAGCTGCAGCGACTGCGGAAGTGTGTTGGGCCTAACGCCAGGCAAACGTGCGCCGGTACGCAGTCGGCGCCACCCCGATCGTGGCGCGCAGGTGTGAGCCGCCTGGGTGACCCAGGCTCCGGTAGGTTGGGCGGTTACCCCGGCCAGGCCTGCCGCACCGGGGTGCCGGCCCGAGGCGGTGGCGGCGCAGGATGGTGCGCACCGAGGTCGCCGACACCCGCACGCCCAACTTGCGGCACTCGCCGACGATTCTCAGCCAGCCCCAGCGCGGGCAGGCCACCTGCCGGCGCAGGATCAGCAGTTGGTGGCGGAGTACCGCGATCTCTACGTCTTTGGCGTGCGGGGGCGAGCCCAGGCCGACGAGGCTGAGGACCTGCCGGAGGACCATGAGAGCCGGGGTGCGCACACCATGACCTCATCCTTGCGGGTCGACATCGTGCCTGGTCACGACCGTGACACTGAAGTTGCACCCGTCAGGGAGCCAGGGGTTCGAGTCCCGGCTCCCGCCGGTCGCGTTGCCCCGGCGGGCTACCCGTCGAGGCCGTCGTATGGGTGCGGACCACGGCGACCACCCCCAGTGCGCTCAGGACGGTAGCCACCGCGAACGCCGTACGCAGCCCGACCGGCGTGTAGCTGGATAGCGCCCAGAACATCGTCGCCAGCGCCGGGCCCAGTGTGAAGCCAAGTTGGCGGGCCAGGCTGGTCGTTGCCCCGGCGGTGCCGAGCAGGTGGCGGGGTGCGCTCGACATGGCCAGGGTCATGACGGCGGCGTTGAACAGGCCGCTTCCGGCGCCCAGTACGGCGAGCCGCCACGCCAGGTCGACAGTGGTCCACGCCCCGCCGAGCGGTACGAGCAGCGCCACGCCGACGGTGAGCAGCCCGGCTCCGGCTACGGCTGTGGGCCGGGCGCCCCATCGGTCTGTGAGGAGGCCGCCGACCGGCCCCAGCACCGCCATCGCCACCGGAAAGGCGAGCAGGGTCAGGCCGGTCATTGAAGGGGAGACTCCGAGCACTTGTTGCAGGTAGAACGGCGTGAGGAACACGATGATGCCGGCCGCCACCGCCGTCAGGAGCAGTGTGACGTGGGTACCGGTCAAGCCGGGCGTCCGTACGAGCTGGCGCACGGGACGGCTGCCGTCCATCCTTCGCCAAACGGCTAGCGCGGGTACAGCGAACAGCGTGAGCGCGAGCCACCCGAGCCCTCTTCCGGCCGCGAGGGAGAGTCCGAGCACGAGCGACACTGCCGCCGAGCCGAGCACCACGGTCTCGGCCGTCCAGGTGCGGTCAGGAAGCCGCAGCGGACCGTCGGCAGGGATCTGTCCGAGGCCGATCGCGATCACGGCGACGCTCACCGGCACGTTGACGAAGAAGATCCACGGCCAGCCGAACGATTCGACCAGGAAGCCGCCGACCACCGGACCGGCTATTCCGCCGAGCGGGCCTACGGTCGCAACGACGGCCATCGCCCTGCCCCGGGCCTGTGGACCCACCGCCGTGGTGGCCAGCGCCGGAGTGAGTGCGAACAGGATCGCACCGAACGCACCCTGCAGCACACGCGCACCGATCAACCACTCGACTCCCGGCGCGAGACCGGCCGCCCCGCTGGCCGTGGCGAACCCGCCCACCGAGAAGACCAGCGCTGCGCGCTTGCCGATGCGATCCAGCCAACGGCCGCTGGGGAGTGTCAACGCGACGAGCGGCAGCATGTATCCGAGCAGGATCCACTCGGTGACGCTGGGGCGGGTGGCGAAGTCGCGCTGGATGCCCGGCAACGCCACATTGACGATGCTCATATCGAGCATCGCCATGAAAACCGCGAGACCCAGGCCGGCGACCAGCAACCACCGGGCGCGCTCCGGTGCGTGTGGGCCTGGCACGTTCGGCTGCTTTCTGGATCCGCTCGACAACATGATGACCATCCCTACGAGATCACAGCGCGTCTGGCTTCCGGCGCGGACGGACCGTGCGTACCTGACATTGCTGATCACCAGCGTTGTGGGCGTGTAGCCGAGCGGGTGTGCGCGCTATGCGTCGAGCCCCCAGGCAACGATGCGCTCCGGGTGGATCCTGATTCGCGGGTCAGCATCTCCGATCGCCTCCGCGCGTCCACGGATCTCGACGCCACGTGGCCGCCAGGGCGGACGCACGTCGTCGATGACGATGGCGGCGCGTCCGGTACGTGCGACGTCGCGGAACTTCTTGGTGGCGGCGAAGTTCGAGCCACGGATCTCGATGACGCCGGCTTCGACGTCGACCTTCCAGCCGACCGGGGTGACATGGGGCATGCCGTCCGATCCCACCGTCGCAATGCGACCGAGCCCCGCATCGCCTTGTAGATATGCCAGTTCAGCTTCGCTGAATACCGTCATGGCTGCTCCTTCGTGCCCCGTCGATGCGTACTCTGTGGGTTAGCCGGGCCCGCGCCGGGTTGATGCGGGCGGCCGTCGAGTCTTCCTGTCATGCTCCTCGCATGCAGCCCATGCCTTGTTCAACAGCGCGAGCAGCGTGCCTTGCTCGTCTACGGTCAGACCTTCGAATGACGGCGTCTTGCCTGCAATGATAGTATCCATTCGGTTACGTACGCGCCGACCAGCAGAGGTCATCGCCAGCGTCCTGACCCTCCGGCCCCCGGGGTCGACCCGGCGCTCAACCAGTTCCGACTCTTCGAGCCGATCCACGAACGAGGTGACGTTTGACGGGTTGCAGCACAACCGCTCTGCCAGCTCACGCGTGGGTATCGGGGTTCGTGGCTCCAGTTGGAGGAGGGTGCACGCTACAGCCGGAGTCAGCCCGAGCATCTCGAAATGTGCGTTGAGATGGCGGCCGGTCCAGATGGACCCGGACATCAGTCAGTTCTGCCGCAACACATTTCAGGCGGCGCCCCACGGCGCGGGCCTCTTCGCCTTCAACGTCCTGCAGGTTCCGGCACCACCAGATCGGTCAAAGACCGATGTGACCGTCCGCGTCGAACTGTCCACGAAGGACGAGAGGGCCAGGACGGCGCAGACCTACTGCTCCTGATGGAGGCTCACGATGGCAACCTCACCTCACTCGACAAACGCCGTGGCGTCAGGCGCCCGGTGGCAGGTCCGACTCCTCGCGGTTGGCGCTGCGGTGGTCGCCGCCGTGTTGGTGTTCGTCCTGCTCAAGGTGTTCGGGCAGGAACTGCGGACGCCCGGCATGAACGGCGCGGCGGCCGCGCAGCTCAACGTCGGCGCCGTGGTGCTCGTGAGCGCGCTGGCCGGGTTCGCCGCCTGGGCGCTCCTCGCGGTGCTCGAACGGTTCACCCAGAAGGCTCTCATGATCTGGACGATCGTGGCGGTGGCCGTCCTCGTGCTATCGCTGAGCGGCCCGATGAGCGGCACCGGGCTGTCCACTGGCAACCGGCTCGCACTGGCTGTCATGCACATCGCGGCGGGGACCGTGCTGATCGTGCTCATGCGACGGACGGCGGGACGACGCCGGTCGGACCCGAGCTGACAGCGACCCGCTGCGCAGAGCCGGTGGGGCTTCGACGGTACGACGATCGAAGCCCCATTGGCATCATCGACCAAGCCGCAGCAGGAGGGTGGCCAGCTCCACGCCGCACGGGCCGAGGTGACTGTACCGGCGGACGACCGACAGCTCCGCGTCGTGCACGAAGCGGGTGCCTCCCGTCTGCAGTCTGGCCGCCGCGATCTGGCGCGCCAGCGTGGTACGCCGCTGAACGAGGCCGAGCAGTTCGATGTCGATACCTACCAGGTCACCGCCCATGACGTCGAGTTCCCCGACCTGCGCGACCTGCGCCCGGGAACCGCTGTTCGCTGAGGTTTCGGCACCGATCCGGCTGCTCGCCGCCGGCGTCGTCGCGCGAAGCAGGGGCACGAGAAGCCCGGCGAGGATCTCCGGCCCGTTCTCGGTGAGTACGGACTCGGGATGGAACTGCACCGACCGGAATCCGGGTCCCCGCAGACCGAAGACCTCGTCCGTCCCGGCGTCCGTGCTGACGTCGATCACGCCACGTCCGTCGGGTCCGTCCAGGTGGTCCTCCTCGCACCGGACCGCGAACGTGTTGTAGAAGCCGACCCGCCGCTGTTCGCCGAAGAAGTCGATCTCGCGCTGCGTGCCTTGGTTCGGCACTGCTCTGCGTACCAGTTCCAGGCCGAGCAGCGAGCCGAGCACTTGATGTCCGAGGCAGATGGACAAAAACGGGATCTCCTCCTTCACGAGCCGCTTGGTGATGTCCAGCAGGGTGGCGATCTTCGGATGGTTCTCGTCGCGGGGGTCGCCGGGGCCGGGGCCGACCACGACGAGGTCGTAGCGATCCACGTCGAGCGGCTCGTCAAAGCGCTGGACGGTCACCTCGGGACCCAGCGAGCGCATCTGGTGGGCGAGCATCGACGTGAAGGCGTCCTCGGCGTCGATCACGAGCACGTGACGTCCGGACAGTTCCGGCGTACCCGGTCCCCGGTCGCTGTCGCGGTCGAACCAGAACCGCGCGAGCGTGGCGTTGCGTCCGGCCAGCGCCCGGCGGACAGCGGGGTCGGCCGCGAGTTGACCGTGCGGGCCGCGGTCCGCGGCGACCTCGTCGAGCACGCGCGGGTCGAAGGCGGCCAGCACTCCGGCCGCTTTTGCCCGGGTCTCCGCCACCTCGGCCTCCGGGACGGAGTTGCGCACCAGGGTGGCACCCACGCTGAGCGCCATCCGGCCGGTCCGGTCGATGTCCGCGGTCCGGATCAAGATCGAAGAGTCGAGGGTACGCCGGCCGTCGCGCGTCCGGCCGATGAGTGCCAACACGCCGCCGTAGTATCCGCGCCCGCGCGTCTCGTACCGCTCGATCACCCGGCAGGCGCTTCGCAACGGGCTGCCCGTCACGGTCGGCGCGAGAAGGGTCTCCCGCAGGACCTGCCGGACGTCGAGTGAGGTACGGCCGCGCAGGATGTACTCGGTGTGTGCCAGCGAGGACATCTCCTTTAGGAACGGCCCCTCCACGCGACCACCCGTACCGCAGACCCGGCCCATCATCTTCAGTTCCTCGTCGAGCACCATGAAGAGCTCGTCGGCCTCCTTGCGATCGTCGAGGAACCGGAGCACTCCGGGCGGGGTGGGACCAGACTCGGGATACCGGTACGTACCGCTGATCGGGTTCATGACCGCCACCCCGTCGGCCAGGCTGACGTGTCGCTCCGGGGTTGCACCCACGAGCGTACGGTCGCCCGTGTGCACGATGAACGTCCAGTAGGCACCCGACTCGTAGCTCAACAGGAAGCGGAAGATCCGGAGCGCGGTCGCCACCGAGTAGTCCTCGATGTCGGCGACGAACGATCGCTTGATGACGAAGTTGGATCCCTCGCCGCGGCCGATCTCGTTGACCAGGACTCTCCGCACGAGGGCGCTGTAGGTCTCGTCGTCGATGTCGAAGTCGCCTTCGCCGAGCCTCACCGGCCCGTCAGGAGTGCGCCGGGTCAGCTCGGACAATCTCATCGCGCCCTGCGCGCGGACGGTCATCGCCAGCAACGGCGTACTGTCGGCGGGGTAGCCGAAGCCCTGCTCGGCAACCTGGCGGTACGGGACGACTGCGACCAGGTCATGCCGAGCCTCGTGGACGGGCCAGGCCTCGGGTAGCGGCAACTGGGCCAGACTGTCCACTGTCGACACGTCGCCGACGAGGACCTCCACCCGGTCACGGCCGCTGGCGGCCGGGCGGTGCACGATGGCGAAGGCGGGTGGATCGGGGCCGAAAATCAGGTCGATTGCTGCCTCGGCCGCGCGCTCGTCGGCGACGCGGGACGTCGTTTTGTGCACGCCTACTTCCTTTCCAAGGGCGGGCATGGCCGTCTCCCGGTCGATGGCCGACCGGCGGACGGGTGCACGCGGCCGCAGGTCGATTGGCTCAGACGGTGGAGAAAACCTGCTCGTGCTCCAGGCGGGGCAACCGGCCCCACCACGCGTCCGGCCCGGGCCGGCCGATGTTGACCACGACCAGCGCTTTGCTCCTGCCACCGGGGAAGTACGCGGCGCTGACGCTTTCGGCATCGAACCCGGCCATCGGACCCGCGGCCAGACCGACGGCCCGGATCCCCAGAATGAAGTAGCCCACCTGCAGTCCCGCGTTCAGTCGCGCGGATGCCTCGCGGACCGCATAGTCGGTGAAGAACACGTCCTTTGCCTGCGGAAAGACCGGGAACTGCGTGGGCAGATGCTCGTGGAAGTCGGTGTCCGCGGCGAGGATCGCGACCAGCGGTGCGGTCCGGGTCTTGGCTTTGTTGTTGTCCGCCATCATCGTCACGAGACGCTCACGTGCCTCGGGTGAGCGGACCAGAACCACCCGCAGCGGTTGCTGGTTGAACGATGTCGGCGCCCACTTGACCAGGTCGTAGATCGCCCGCACCTGCTCGTCACTCACCGGTTCATCGGTGAACGTGTTCGCGGTCCGGGCCTGCCGGAACAGGATGTCCTGCGCGCTCACGTCGATGACGAGCTGGTCGGTATAAAGATCAACAGATGTCATTGTCTTGTCTCCTGAGGGGTCTCTTGAGGCGGTCACCGCGGGCTGTGCACCCCCCGTGCGGGCAACTCCTGTCAAATGTCGAACCTGCACGTCATTGATCGAGCGCCACATCACGTGGTTGGGGGATTAGCGCGTTCCGCGCCGGGTCGGTTGCAGAAGATCCCGTGAATCCGGGACGCGATGCCCGCCGACCACGAGCAGGCTCACCACGTCGGAGCTGGCGTCGAGAGAGGTGGTCCCCATGGACGTTCTCGTGCAGAAGTACGGGGGCAGCTCCCTGGCAACCCTGGAACGCGTCCACAATGTCGCCCGTCGGATCGCCGAGGTTCACCGCGTCGGTCAGCCGGTCGTCGTGGTGGTCTCGGCCCGCGGCGGCACCACTGACGACCTGATCAGGCTCGCCACCGAGTCCAGCGCGACCCGCCCCGCGCGGGAGCTGGACCAGCTGCTGGCCACCGGTGAGACCGCCTCAGCGGCGCTGTTGGCAATCGCACTGCACGGCCTGGGCGTTCCCGCGGTCTCTCTGACGGGACCGCAGGCCGGTGTACGGGTCAGCGGCAAGCACAGCTCGGCCGTCGTCGCCTCGATCCAGACCGACCGGCTCGTACAACTGCTGCGCGACGGGCAGGTGGTCGTGGTGGCTGGGTTCCAGGGACTGAACGCCGAGGACGACATCGCGACGCTGGGCCGCGGCGGCTCGGACACGACCGCGGTCGCACTGGCCGCGGCGCTGGGCGCCGTCCGGTGCGAGATCTACACCGACGTGACCGGCATCTACACCGCCGACCCCCACACGGTGGCGGCCGCCGCGGCCCTGTCCACGGTGGATTCCGCTGTGATGGCCGAGATGGCCTTCGCCGGCGCGAAGGTCCTGCACTCCCGCGCCGTCGAGTTGGCCGCGATGGACGGCCTCGAACTGCACGTCCGGAGTTCGACGTCGTCGCATCCGGGTACCGTCATCTCCGGCGGCAACGGCGCGCGGAAGCTCGAGACGCGGTCTGTGGTGGTCGCCATCGCCCACGACCTCGACGTCGCCCGCGTACTGGTGAAGTGCCGGGGCGCCAAGACGGATCTGGCGGCCGATGTACTTGCCGTACTCGCCCGTTACTGCGTCCCCTTCGACCTGGTCGCCCGCTCCGGCCCGCACGAGGACGAGTTCCGCATGGGCTTCACGGTCCGACGCAGTGATGTGGCCGAGATCGGGCCGCCACTGCGGAGCTTCATGATGACGCACAGCGGCACGGTCGTAGTGGACGAGAACGTCGGCAAGCTCTCTCTTGTCGGCATGGGCCTGCTCAACCGGCCGGAGTACACCGCGCGGATGCTGGCCACGCTGTCCGCCGCGGGAATCGTCACCTGCTGGATCTCCACCGCACAGCTCCGGACCTCCGCGATCGTGCCCCTCGACAAGGTCCTGGACGCCGTCGACCTCCTGCACCGCGAGTTCGCACTCGCCCGCGACGACCCCGCCGCCACCTCCACGCCCTCGGCCTGACTTCGAAAGGAAGCACGATGCTGACGATCAACCGGTCTTTCGCCCGACAGGTCAGGCTGCGCCGGCTCTTCCGGCACGGCGACGAGCGACTGCTCGTCGTTCCGTTGGACCACGCGGTCACCGACGGACCCATCACCGGTACCGGCCGGCTCGACAGCTTGGTCGGTCACCTCGCCGAGAACGGGGTCGACGCGGTCGTACTGCACAAGGGCAGTCTGCGCTACGTCGACCCGCGTTGGTTCGCCGGTACCTCCCTGCTGGTGCACCTGAGCGCGAGCACCGCGCACGCGCCGGACCCGAACGCCAAGTACCTGGTGGCCAGCGTCGAGGAGGCGCTGCGGATGGGTGCCGACGCGGTGAGTGTGCACGTCAATCTCGGATCGCAGGGCGAGATGCGCCAGATCGGCGACCTGGCCACGGTCGCCGACGCCTGCGACCGATGGAACGTACCGCTGCTCGCGATGGTCTATCCGCGCGGACCGAAGATCGACAATCCTCGGGATCCCGAGCTCGTGGCGCACGCCGTGACACTCGCCGCCGAACTCGGGGCGGACCTCGTGAAGACGGTCTACCCCGGTTCCGTCTCGGCAATGTCTGACATCGCCCGCGGCTGCCCGATCCCCGTCCTCGTCGCCGGCGGGCTGCGGCTGAGCGCGACGGGGGACCTCCTGTCCTATGTGGACGACGTGCTCCGCGGCGGTGCCGCCGGCGTCGCCATGGGACGCAACATCTTCGAGGCATCGGATCCGGGTGCGATCGCGCGGAAGATCTCGGATCTGATCCACGGAACCTTCGAGACGGTAGTTGCGCCCACCGCACGCTCCGGCGCCGACCCAGGGCTCGACCGGGCTCCGCTAGGTCCTTTCACCGCCACCGTGACCCAAGGAGAGCTCGGATGAAGCATTGCTGGTTGGACGTCAGCTCGATCGACGGGCTGAAGGAAGCCGTGATCGAGGAGGCCGTGCACCAACGCGTCGACGCGATCGTGTCATCAGACGTCGCCGATCTCGCGCACCTGCCGCCGACCGTCATACGGGTCCTCTTCCCGCGTGGTCGCCCGTTGCCGGAGGACTTCGGTGCCGCGAACGTCGTCATCGTTGAACCCCTCGTCCACGGCGCACCCGCGGACCTCGCCAAGCTGTACCCCGGTGTCGAGTTCGGCAGCTTCGTCGAGATCGTGGACGCCGACACCCTCGAAGTGGCGTGCCAGTCCGCGCGTACGGAACGCTGGTGCGTGCTGCTGTTCCGGGATCCCACCAAGATCCCACTGGAGATCGTGATCGCGGCCGCAGCCGGCGCCAGCGGAAGCATCATCACCGTCGCCGAGGACGTCGCCGAGGCGACGATCATCTTCGGGGTCCTCGAACTCGGCTCCGACGGCGTGATGATGGCGCCGAAGGTCGTCGGCGACGCCACCGCTCTCAAGGCGTCGACCATGGTCGGATCGGCTGATCTCGATCTGGTGGAGCTGGTCGTCGTCGACGTGAACCACGTTGGCATGGGCGAGCGGGCCTGCGTCGACACCTGCTCGTACCTCCGCCAGGACGAGGGAATCCTGGTCGGATCGCACTCCAAGGGCATGGTCCTGTGCGTCAGCGAGACCCATCCGCTGCCCTACATGCCGACGAGGCCCTTCCGGGTCAACGCCGGCGCGATCATGTCGTACACCCTGTCGGCCAACGAGCGCACCAACTACCTCAGTGAGCTCAAGGCGGGCAGCAAGGTGATGGCAGTGGACACCAAGGGCAAGACCCGTATCGTCACGGTGGGGCGGATCAAGATCGAAACCCGTCCACTGCTCTCGGTCGACGCGGTGGCGCCCAACGGGCAGACGGTCAACCTCATCGTGCAGGACGACTGGCACGTACGGGTGCTCGGCCCGGGTGCCGTGGTGCTGAACTCGACCGAGCTCAAGGCCGGCGACGTACTGCTCGGGTACCTGCCGACCCAGGACCGCCACGTCGGCTATCCGATCGACGAATTCTGCTTCGAGCAGTGAGTGAAGAACCGGCGATGAGCCAGATCTTCGATTTCCACGCGCGCCTCGGTTCCGGCCCTGGCGCAATGGACCGACTCCGCACGACGATGGACGCCTGGGGGATCGACGGCGCCGTGGTCTCCGCCGGCGGCATGATCGACGTCGATCGGTTGTCGACCCAGATCATCGAGGGTGGCCAGGTCGAGACGGATGCCGACAACGAGGCGGTCCTCGCCGGGTGTCGCCGGTACCCGGCCCGGCTGTTGCCCTTCTTCTTCGGCAACCCGCACCGCGAGCCGGACAGTTACCGCGGCCGGGCCGGCGAGTTCCGTGGGCTGGAGATCTCGCCCGCGGTGCACGGCGTACCGCTGACCGACGAGCGTACGACGGCCCTGGTCGAGGTGGCGGAGGAGATCGGTCACCCGGTGTACGTGGTCTGCCTTGGCCGGCCCGGTGCCGGAGCCGTCGACCTCGTGACGCTCGCCGGGAAGTTTCCCGACGTGACGTTCGTGCTCGGCCACTGCGGGTTCATCGGCATCGACACGTATGCGGTCAACAAGATCGCGGCCGTGGACAACATCGTCGCGGAGACGTCCGGCTCGTACACGGGGATCGTCCGCATCGCGTTGGAGCGTCTCGGGTCGGGTCGGGTGCTCTTCGGTACGGAGTACCCGCTCCAGCACCCCAGCGTCGAGCTCGCCAAACTGCGGGCGCTGGAACTCAGCCCCGACGTGTGGCGGGACGTCATGTGGCGCAACGCGCAGCGAGTCCTGGGAGAGGAACAGTCATGACGCAGACGTTGACGCGGCTGCCGCAACTCGGGCAGTGGCAGAACCTGGCGGAGCTGACCGCGATACAGCATCAGCAGCTGCCCCGGACGCTGGAGTGGGCCGCGAGCTCGCCCTTCTACCGGGCCCGGCTGGGCACCGTGGAGGGCAGCGGTGCAGGCACACTGGCCGTCCTGCCGCTGACGACCAAGCAGGACCTCCGTGACAACTACCCGTTCGGGATGCTGGCCGTACCCAAGGAGCAGCTGGCCACCTACCACGAGTCCAGCGGCACGAGTGGCGTACCTACGCCCTCGTACTACACAATGGACGACTGGACCGACCTCACCGAGCGGTACGCCCGGAAGTGGGTGGGAATCCGGCCGAGCGACACGTTCCTGGTGCGTACCCCGTACGCCATGATGATCACCGGACACCTCGCTCACTCCGCGGCCCGGTACGGCGGCGCGACCGTGGTACCGGGCGACAACCGGTCGCTCGCCACGCCGTACTCCAGGGTCATCAGGGTCATGCACGACCTGGAGGTGACTCTCACCTGGTCGATGCCGACCGAGACGCTGTTGTGGGCGGCGGCGGCCAGGCTGGCGGGCTACCGGCCGGACACCGACTTTCCCGCGCTGCGGGCGCTGTTCGTGGGCGGGGAGCCCCTGACGCCGGCGCGGCGGCGGCGCATCAGCGAGATCTGGGGTGTACCCGTGGTCGAGGAGTACGGCTCGACCGAGACCGGCAGCCTGGCCGGCGATTGTCCGTCCGGCCGGATGCACCTGTGGGCGGACCGGGCCGTGTTCGAGGTGTACGACCCGGCGAGCGGGCACGTGCGCCCGGACGGCGAGGGCCAGCTGGTCGTCACGCCCCTCTACCGCTCGGCGATGCCGCTGCTGCGGTACAACCTGGAGGACGACGTCGTCGTCAGCTACGACGACTGCGCCTGTGGCTGGCGGCTGCCCACGGTCCGGGTGCTCGGCCGCTCAGCGTTCGGCTACCCGGTTGGTCGGGCGACGGTCGCCCAGCACCAACTGGAGGAACTGGTTTTCGGCCTGCCTGCGAAGTACGAGGTGATGTTCTGGCGAGCCAGGGCGGAGCCGGACGTGCTGAGGGTGGAGATCGAGGTGGCGGACATCCACGGCGATGTCGCGGGCACCGTGTTGGGTACGTCGATCACGGCTGCGTTCGACATCGCGTGCGAGGTCACGTGCGTCCCGCCGGGGACCCTGGTACCGGCCCGGGTACTGACCGACGTCCAGGACGTCATCAAGCCGCGGAGCCTGTTCGGCCCCGAGGAGGACTGGGGACGCGCCCTGCTCTACTACTGAGCCGCTTGCCGATGCGGTGGCCATCTCTGCGAGGACGTCATGAGTACCAACCGAGTGCGTATCGCCATAGTGGGTGCTGGGATCGCCGGACTGACCCTGGCCGGGGCGCTGTGCCGTGCCGGCGTCCGCTGCGCGGTGTACGAGCAGGCCCCGGTCCTTCTCGAGGTGGGGGCGGGCATCCAGCTCTCCCCGAATGCCACGCGGATCCTGCACCGGCTGGGCCTCGCCGGCGATCTGGACAAGGTGGCGGTCCGTCCGAAGTCGATCCAGATGCGCCGCTGGGACACCGGCGACGTGTTGATGCGCACCGGGCTCGGCGCCGAGTGTAAGGCGATGTACGGTGCGCCGTACTACACCATCCACCGGGCCGACCTCCACGAATGCCTGCGCGGCCTCGTCCCCGAGGACGCGCTCCACCTCGGGCGCCGCTGCGTTGCCGTCGAGGAGCATGCCGACGGTGTCGAACTCCGCTTCGAGGACGGCTCGACGGTGGTCGCCGACCTGGTCGTCGGCGCGGACGGCATCCGCTCCGCGGTACGTGACGTCCTCGTCTCCGACCAGCCGCGGTTCTCCGGCCAGGCGGTGTACCGCGGGCTGGTCGCGGCCGACCGCCTCGCGCATCTGCTCGGCGAGCCGACCGTGTCGATCTGGCTGGGCCCGGGCCAGCACTGCGTCTGGTACCCGATCTCGGGTGGAGCCCTGGTCAGCTTCGCGGCCACCACCCCCGCCGGCGACTGGCGCGCCGAGTCCTGGTCAGAACAGGGCAGCGTCGAGAACCTCGTCGGCGCCTACGCGGGCTGGCACGACGAGCTACGTCAGGTGATCAATGCTGCCGGCCCGGTGACCCGCTGGGCGTTGCACGACCGCGACACCATCGAACGCTGGACCAGCGAGCGCCTCACGCTGGTCGGTGACGCCGCGCACCCGATGCTTCCGTTCGGCGCCCAGGGCGCGGCCCAGGCGATCGAGGACGCCGCCGCGTTGGCGGTGTGCCTGCGCATGGCGACACCGGACGCCGTGCCCGCCGCGTTGAAGCACTACGCCGAGATCAGGAAGCCGCGTACGGAGACCGTGCATCGGACGATCCGCGAGAACGCCCGGAACCACCACTTCACCGACGGCGCGCAACAACGCAGCCGCGACCGGGCAATGGCGGAGAACTGGGGTCTGCGCGGCCAGGCGTGGCTCTACGGCTACGACGCTGAGCAGGCGGTCGCTCGGTCCTGAGCACCGCGACCGGCACGCTGGACGTTTCGAAGGGTGAGGCATGGACCGCACGGGAATCGCCGGCAAGGTGGCACTGGTCACCGGCACCGCCCAGGGAATCGGGGCGAGCGTCGGGTGGGCTCTGGCCGAGCTCGGCGCACAGGTGGCTGCCGTTGACATCAACGCGGGTGGCGTCGACCAGCTCGTCGCCGCACTGAGGGCCGCCGGCCACCACGCGAGGGCGTACCCGGCCGACGTCCGGGACAGCGCGTCGGTGGACGCCGTCGTCGAGCTGGTCGAGCGTGAGGTGGGTCCGATCGGCATCCTGGTGAACGTGGCGGGGGTACTGCGTACCGGGTCTGTGGTGGAGCTGAGCGACAACGACTGGGCCGCCGTACTGGCGGTCAACACCACCGGCGTCTTCCACTGCTGCCGTGCGGTGGCCCGGCGGATGATCGGCCACGGGTCCGGCTCGATCGTGACAGTGGGTTCGAATGCTGCCGGCGTGCCCCGCATGCAGATGGCCGCGTATGCCGCGTCCAAGGCCGCCAGCTCGATGTTCACCAAGTGTCTGGGGCTGGAACTGGCGGAGCACGACATCCGGTGCAACGTCGTGGCACCCGGCTCGACAGACACGCCGATGCAACGGTCCATGTGGGCCGACTCCGACGGAGCCGGCCCGGTCATCAGCGGCTGTCCGGAGTCGTTCCGGGTCGGTATTCCGCTGCGCCGGCTGGCTCAGCCGGCCGATGTCGCCGATGCGGTGGTGTTCCTGGTCTCCGACCAGGCCCGCCACATCACGATGCAGGACCTGTACGTCGACGGCGGAGCCGCGCTGCGAGGATGACCAACCCGTCTGGCTAGCGAGAGGT
>JAEHDK010000019.1 GCA_016880465.1 Micromonosporaceae bacterium | reverse complement strand
CAGCACTCTGGGTCGACGGTTGAACCTGCCCGGCCCGCGGGATGAGATCAAGGAGCTGGGCGACACGTTCGACGCGATGCTGGCCCGCCTGGACGAGGGGTTCGAGGCGCAGTGGCGGTTCGTCGCCAATGCCAGCCACGAGTTGCGCACCCCGCTGGCGGTGACCCGGACCGCCGTGGACGTAAGTGTCCTGTGACAAGCAGCGCGCGGCACGCGGTGGCGTCGACCCCTGCGCGTCCCCTCGCCCTGCCCGACTGGCAGGCGCTCAACACCCTGGCCGCGGCGCTGGTCGCCAGGTCGGCCGGCCGGTTCCCCGGATGGGGAGACGTCGTGATCCACGCCGGCTGCACCGCCACACGGGCTCATCGACAAGGGCACCAAGGGCAAGCGCGCCCGCACCGTACCGCTCATCGAGGAGCTACCCGAGATGGTGGGCCGGCTCGACGCCGCGTCCAGTCGCCAGGCACGCTGTTCATCGGCTCGCAGGGCGGCCGGATCAGCACCGCGGTACTCCGCGACGCCACGCACTGGGACGATGTCGAAGCTGCCCCTCGGCTACGAACACCTCGTCCGCCACGACCTGCGCCACACCGGGCTGACCTGGATGGCCGCCGCCGGCGTACCCGTGCGCGTGCTCTGACCTGGGCTTCGCTACGTTGCCGGATCAGGACGGCGACACACCTACACGCCCACGATGGGCGACGTCCGGTCGTTCGACTTAGGCTGGGAGCGTGTATGAGATCGCTCTGAGCGTGTCAGCGTGCCTGCGGGCGGGTACCCGGGTGGACGTCGCATGGGCGATCGAGACGCAGGGATTCAGTTCCCGCGACAAGAACGAGGCGCTGGCGATCACGCCGGGCGGTGGCCGGATCGGATCTGTCTTGTCGGGCTCGCTCAATGACCAGGTCGTGGACCTGTGCAACCGGGGCCTTTCCGGTCGGATCGTCGACCTCCACGTCGGGGAGATCGAGGCTGAGTTGGCGGGCTTCTCGTGCGGCGGTGAAGCGCGGTGCCTGTTGGTGGCGGCCGTTGATCTGCCGGCTGGCCTGTGGGAGCGGCTGCGCAGCCGGGATCCGGTCTGCCTGGTAACGCGCCTTAACGGTGAACGGGTCGTTGACGTCGCGATGTTCGATCCGGAAACGATCGCCGATGCGGGCGAGGACGCGGCGCGGTTGTTCAGCAGGGGCGCCAGCGACACGCTCCTCGCGCGAGACACGGTGATCACGGTCCTGTGGCCCGTCCCGAAGCTGGTGATCATCGGCGCGAGCGCGATCGCCGATGCTCTGAGCGCTGCGGCGGACCTGCTCGGTTGGCACACCCAGGTGGTCACGGATGTCCGTACGGCAACCGGTGTGACCGCAGGGCTCGCTGCACTTGACAAGGTGGTGGTGATCAGCCACGATCACGACCTTGCTGGCCCCGCCCTGGCGTCGGCGCTGGCTGGCGAGGTCGGCTACATCGGGGCTCTCGGGTCCCGACGGACGCAGCAGTCTCGGGCGGACTGGCTGGCCTACCGTGGAATCACCGACCTGAGTCGCATCCATGGGCCGGCCGGTCTGGACATCGGGGCCAACACGCCGCCGGAGATCGCGGTGTCCATCGTCGCGGAGGCGCTGGCGGTGACGTCGAGGACGAGTGCGGGCTCGTTGCGGCAGCGGACCGGTTCGATCCACTCGTAGGCGCCGGAATGACCCGGCGCCGCGTACGGCGGTGGCAAGGCGACGGGTAAGCGAACACTTAACTTGCTGTCGCGCTACCCGCTCGGACAGCCTACTGTTGGCCTTGGCCCTTCGTAGCGGTCGGGAAGGATGTTGGCCATGACATTTCAGGCGACGCCTGCGGAGCCGGCCAACGCGGTTCGGCAGCCCGACGAAGCGGTTGACGTGCTGCGTGCGGTGTGGGCCGCGGACGGACAGAGCGGCGGGGATCTCGACGACGCGTGCGGGCTGACGAAGAGCTGCCGGAACATGAAGGACGTCAGCTTCGACGGGATGGCCGAGCCGGGCACTGATCTGCGCGCGGCCTGGCGGGAACGGTTACAGCGCGAGGGCAAGCTGAGCACCTCGGGCGGAACCATCCGTGAACTCGTACTTGGTCCCACCGAGGCTCGTTGACCGATCGGCACGGCCACCGGACATGCCAGGATGCGGGCGGCGAGGAGAGGCTGGATGGACCGTCCGGAGACCGTAGCTGAGCTGACCCAGGTCCTGCGTCGCGCTGGCTACCTGGCTGACCGTGGGCTCGCGACCGCTCTCTTTGTCGCATTGTCGCTTGACCGCCCGATCCTCATTGAGGGCGAGGTCGGTGTCGGCAAGACCGAGGTTGCGAAGGCGCTCGCCGAGGTCTTCGGGCGCCGACTGATCCGACTGCAGTGCTACGAGGGCATCGACACCAACCAGGCGCTGTACGAGTGGGACTACGCCCGTCAGATGCTCCAGATCCGGGCGCTGTCGCAGCGTCAGCTGGACGACGAGGCAGTCGACAAGTTGTTCGGTCCGAAGTTCCTGCTCGAACGGCCGTTGTTGGAGGCTGTCCGCGCCGGCGACCAGGCGGTCCTGCTCATCGACGAGGTTGACCGGGCCGACGACGAGTTCGAGGCGTTCCTGCTCGAGATTCTTTCCGAGTTCCAGATCACGATTCCTGAGGTTGGAACCATCAGGGCCGAAACCCCGCCGCTGGTGGTCCTGACCTCAAACCGCACCCGGGATCTGCACGACGCGCTGAAGCGACGCTGCCTCTACCACTGGGTGGGCTATCCGAGCGCCGAACGGGAAGTGGAGATCATTCTCGTGCGAGCACCGGGAGTGTCCGAGATGCTGGCCCGCAAGGTGGTTGCTGCGGTCAACCGGCTGCGCGCCCTCGACCTGGCCAAGCCGCCCGGCGTCGCCGAGACGATCGACTGGGTGCGCATGCTCGAGGTCCTGGGGGAGACCGATCTGGATGCCCGGGCGGTCGAGGACACGATTGGTGCGGTCGTGAAGGAGCGCGACGACCTGGAACTGGTGCGCGGCAACCTGGAAGGGATCGCCACCGGTGTCTGACCCGGCGCCGTTCGTCAGCGTACTGGTCGCGTTCGCCGATCAACTGCGCTGCGAAGGGTTGGCCGTCGGCTCCGGCGATCTGCTCACCTACTGCCGAGCCATGGCGCCGCTGGATCCCACCGATCTGGTGGACCTGTACTGGGCGGGGCGCACCACAATGGTCACCCGCCGCGACCAGATCCCGGTCTATGACCGGGTGTTCAGACGATTCTTCCTCGACGAGACCGACGCGCTACCCGAGCCGTTCAAGCTCACCGTCCTGGCCGCGGCGCAGGCGCAGGCGGTGTTACAGGTACCGGCCACCGAGCCCGGCACCGAAGGCCAAGACGAGCAGGAGGCCAGGCTCGGCCTGGTCGCCTCGGATGTGGACGTGCTCAGAGACAAGTCCTTCGCGGCGTGCACGCCTGAAGAGCAGATCGCCCTGCGGCGCATCATGGCGCGCATCCGGCTCGCCCCGCCACGGCGGCGGACCCGTCGAACGTCCCCCGCGCGTGAGGGCCGCGCACCGGATATGCGTCGCACCGTCCGGGAGACGCTGCGCATGCACGGCGAACCGTCGACGTTGTTCTGGCGCCGACGGCGGCTGCGGCAACGGCCGTTGATACTGATTCTCGATGTATCAGGTTCGATGGCCGACTACTCCCGTCACCTGTTGCAGTTCGCATTTTCGGCCAAGCGTGCGACGGCCCGGGTCGAGGTGTTCTGCTTCGGTACCCGGCTCACTCGCATCACCAAGGCGCTGGACCGCCGCCGCGTCGACGATGCGATGGAGCAGGCCGCCAGGGCCGTCTTCGACTGGGAGGGCGGGACTCGGATCGGTGCCTCGCTGGACACGTTCGTGCGTGACTGGGGGCGGCGCGGCGTGTGTCGGGGCGGGATCGTGGTGATCTGCTCCGACGGGCTGGACCGGGGAGACCCGCAGGTGCTGGCCACCGCGATGGAACGGCTGGAACGGCTGAGTCACCGGGTGGTGTGGATGAACCCCCACAAGGGCGACAAGCGAGACTTCCGGCCGAGCACGCTCGGCATGATGGTGGCGGCACCGCACATCGATCTGCTGCTCTCCGGGCACAATCTGCGCAGCCTGGAAGAACTTGCCGCGATGCTGCCAGACCTGAACTAGGAGTGCGCCGGTGAAATGGAGCGTGAACGTCGTGGCCGAGGGCGACCGCGTCCTGAGCCGCGAGGAGATCGTGGGGCTTGCGGACGCGGTGGCCGCCTGGGGCGGCATCGCCTCCGGGATCGGCACGACCCGCTACGGCGCCCAGCTGCTCGTCGACGCCGACGACCGTGGCAGCGCGATGCGGCTGGCCACCGACGAGTTCGTGCGTGCGGCGACCCAGGCCGGCCTACCGCGGTGGCCGATCGCGAACGTCGACGCCATCAGCGAGGCCGACGACGAGCTCGGCTACCCCGAATGATCAGGCTCGGTTCGCTGGCCGGGTACCCGTTCGAGGGTCCCCGCGTGCTCGGCGGGTGGATACCTCCAGCGAATCCGGCCGTGTACGCCATCATGTACAGGCCCGATCCCGAGACCAAGCCCGAGATCTACGCCGTGATCTATGTCGGCCATTCCGACGACCTGTCCGTCGAGCGGTTTCCGTTCAACCACCCCCAGGCGCAGTGCTGGATCCGGCGAGCCGGCAGCCGGTGGCAGGTCTACATCTGCACCTACGTGGTGCCGGGCGGACTTCGCTCCCACCGGGAACAGATCGCGCAGGAGCTAGCCGCGATCTATCGCCCGAGCTGCAACGAACAACAGTACGAGCGGTCGTGGAGGGACGAATGGATCGGCAAGTACCAAGCGCCGACCACCGGGCCGCTCACCACCGGGCGTAACCCCGGCGATCCAACCCAGCGTTGACGCGTTCGCCGCCGCCCGGACCGAAGTCCACGGCCGGGCGACGGACCTAGAATGGGCCGTGTCCAAGTGATCATTGGTGCGGCCGTACGAAGGGAAGCGTGTGACGCCGACACAGTTGCGCGCCTTCGCCGCCGTGGTCCGGCTCGGTTCGGTCAAGCGGGCCGCCGCGGACCTGGAGGTATCCGAAGCCGCCGTGTCCCTGCACGTCGGCCAGTTACGTAAGGAGCTCGGCGACAAGCTGTTCGTCCGCACCTCCTCGGGTCTGGCGTTCACCCCGGGCGGACTGCGTCTGGCCAGCAGAGCGGTCGAGATGCTCAGCCTGCAGGATCGCACCATCGTCGAAGTTCGCCAGGCCGGCGGTGGCCGGCGGCTGCTGCGGGTGGCAACCTCAGCCCTGTTCGCCGAGCACGCCGCCCCCGGCCTGATCGAGCTGTTCGCCGACCGGGCCAACGATCTGGACGTCGAACTGAGCACCCACAGTCCCGACCGGTTCGAGTCGTTGTTACTCACCCGTACGGTCGACGTTGCGATCGGTCCCCTCCCCGCCAACGTCGACGCGTCGATCGCCACCACCCATTTCCTCAACTACCACATGGTGGCCGTGGCCGGACCGGACCATCCGGTGACCAAGCTGCAGCCCAACGTCAGCGCGCTGCGGGAACAGACGTGGTTGCTCGGCCCGTCGGCGGCCGACAACATCGGGGTGGTTCCCAGCATGCTGCGACGTATCAACGTGCCGGAGGAGCATCAGCGAATCTTCCAGAGTCACGCGGCGGCGCTCGAAGAAGCCAAACGCGGCAAGGGATTGGCCCTGGCCGTATCGTTCGCCGTCTCGCAGGACCTCGCCAACGGCGACCTGAAGCGGGTCTCCTCCCCGTCGTTGCAGGCTCAGGGAGCGTGGAGCATCCTCAGCTTGAACGACCTCCAGGCGCCGCCGACGGCCGCTGAGCTGACCCGCTTTGTCACCACGCCTCGCGCGACCCAGGCGATGCTGCGGGGCACCGGGGTCACGCTCGGCCGGTTCAGGCCGTCGATCCATGTGACGCTCTGGAGTTAGGGTCGGTCAGATCGGTGGCCGTGGGTTGCCGCTCATGGCCTCCCACAACCGTGACGGGGTCAAGGGCATGTCGACGTGACGCAGGGCGTAGGGCCGCAGCGCGTCGACGACCGCATTGACGACGGCTGGAGGCGAGCCGACGGTCGCGGACTCTCCTACGCCCTTCGCTCCGATCGGATGGTGCGGCGACGGGGTCTCGGTGAATCCCGTCTCCCAGTCGGGCACCTCCAGCGCGGTCGGGATGAGGTAGTCCATCAGCGATCCGCCAAGGCAGTTGCCGTCCTCGTCGAAGGCGATCATCTCCATCAGCGCCATGCCGACGCCGTCGGTGAGGCCGCCGTGCACCTGCCCTTCTACGATCATCGGGTTGATGCGGACACCGCAGTCGTCGACCGCGATGAACCGCCGCACCGTGACGACGGCGGTCCCGGGATCCACGTCGACGACGCAGATGTACGCGCCGTTCGGGTTGGTGAGGTTCTCGGGGTTGTAGCAGACCTGGGCCTCGAGGCCTCCCTCGATGCCATCAGGCAGGTCACCATATGCGCGCATCGCTATGTCCCGGATGGTGACGGACGCAGCCGGGTCACCGGCGACGTAGAAGGAGCCCTTCTCCCATACGAGGTCGGCCACCGATACCTCGAGCATCGCCGAGGCGATGAGCCGGGCCTTCTCGCGCACCTTGCGGGCAACCAGGGCGGCGGCGGCTCCGGATACCGGGGTGGAGCGGCTGCCGTAGGTGCCGAGACCGAACGGTGTCTGGTCGGTGTCGCCATGCACGACCCTGATGTCCGCGGGCGGGATACCGATCTCCTCGGCGACGATCTGCGCGAAGGTCGTCTCATGGCCCTGCCCCTGGGTCTGACACGACACCCGCAACACGGCCGTGCCGGTGGGGTGGATGCGCAGTTCCGAGCCGTCGGCCATAGCCAGGCCCATGATGTCCATGTCCTTGCGCGGTCCGGCGCCGACGGCCTCGGTGAAGAAGGAGACGCCGATGCCCATCAACTCACCACGCGCGCGCCTGTCCTGCTGCTCGCGGCGCAGTGCCTCATAGTCGGCGATCCGTAGCGCTGCGCGCAGCGTGGGCTCGTAGTTGCCCGAGTCGTAGACCCAGCCCGTCTTGGTCGTGTACGGGAACTGTTCGGGTCTGATCAGGTTCCTCAGTCTCAGCTCGACGGGATCCATCTTCAGCTCGTACGCTAGGCAGTCGACCAGCCGCTCGACCAGGTAAACGGCCTCGGTGATGCGAAACGAGCAGGAGTAGGCGACTCCGCCAGGGGCCTTGTTCGTGTAGACGGCCGTCATCGCGCAGTGGGCGGCCTCGATGTCGTAACTGCCGGTGAAGACTCCGAAGAAGCCCGCCGGATACTTCGTCGGTGCCGCGACGCCGTTGAAGGCACCGTGATCGGCGAGAACGTTGGTGCGGATGGCCAGGATCTTGCCGTCCCTTGTCGCGGCGATCTCGCCGTGCATGATGTAGTCGCGGGCGAAGGCGGTGCTGGTGAGGTTCTCGGAGCGGTCTTCGGTCCATTTGACCGGCTTGCCAGTGAGCAGCGAGCCCACGATCGCGCAGATGTACCCCGGGTAGATGGGCACCTTGTTCCCGAATCCGCCGCCGATGTCCGGCGAGATCACCCGGATCTTATGTTCGGGCAGGCCGGCGACGATCGCGAACAGCGTCCGGTGTGCATGTGGTGCCTGCGTCGTGGACCACACCGTGAGCGTGCCATCGACCGCGTCATAGTCAGCCACTGCGCCGCAGGTCTCTAACGGTGCCGGATGAACCCGGGGATAGACCATCTCCTGGCTGACCGCAACGTCCGCCCGCGCGAACGCCGCGTCGGTCGCCGCCTTGTCTCCCGTCTCCCAGTCGAAACAGTGATTGTCGGTCTTGCCCTCGACATCGTCGCGGATCACCGGAGCGGACCGGTCGAGCGCGGTGCGAACGTCGACCACGGCGGGCAGCTGCTCGTACTCGACGGCGATAAGCTCCAGGGCATCCCGCGCGGCGTAGCGATCCTCGGCGACGACGAAGGCCACCTCCTGCCCCTGGAAGCGGACCTTGTCGGTGGCCAGCACGGCCTGCACGTCGCCCGACAGGGTCGGCATCCAGGCCAGACTCCTCTCGGCGAGCATGACGCCGGTGACGACGAGCTTCACCTTCGGATGGGCCTCGGCGGCGGTGATGTCGACGCTCAGGATCCTCCCGTGCGCGATGGGTGCCCGCAGGATCGCCAGGTGCAGCATGCCGGGCAGCTGCAGGTCGTCGACGAAGCGACCCCGACCACGGATGAAGCGCGGGTCCTCCTTGCGCAGCATCCGGCCGCGCCCCACGGGCCGGATGTCGTTGTCCACGAACGCGGTCACCCGACCGCCGGCGGCCGCCGTCATGGCCGATCCGCCGTTCGCTCGCGACTGCGGGGCTCGCTCCTCACGCTCGCCGGATCAACGGTCGACGTCCGCGTGCCCGACTCCTCGGCGGCGGCCCACTGGACCGAGCGCACGATTGAGGCGTAGCCGGTGCACCGGCAGATCTGGCCGGAGATCGCCTCCCGGATCTCCTGTTCCGACGGGTTCGGGTTGCTGTCGAGCAGGGCCCGGGTCGTCATCAGCATGCCCGGCGTACAGAATCCGCACTGCAGGCCGTGGCAATGCATGAACCCGCGCTGGATCGGATCGAGCTCGCCGAGTTGCTCTAGCCCCTCGACGGTGCGCACCTCGTGTCCGGCCGCCATGGCGGCCAGCACAGTGCACGACTTCACCGGCTCGCCGTCGAGCCATACGGCGCAGGCGCCACAGTTGCTCGTATCGCAGCCCCAATGCGTGCCGGTCAGGGCGAGGTGATCGCGCAGGAAGTGCACCAGCAGCAGGCGGCCCTCGACGTCGCGGGTCACCCGCTCGCCATTGACGATCATCGTAACCTGCATGACCTACAGCTCCCGGCCGTGGACGCGGGCGACCGCTCGTCGCATCGCGCGCCTGGTCAGCTCGGCCGCCAGGTGGCGCTTGTACTCGGCGCTGCCCCGCTGGTCGGTGACCGGTGTGCAGTAGTCCGCCGCGATGGCGCCCGCCTCGGCGTAGAGATCCTGCGACGGCGGTCGGCCCCGCAGCGCCTGGGAGATCGCGGGGATGCCGGTCGTGTTCGGTCCCACCGCCGCCAGTCCGACCCGGGCATCGGTGATCACGCCATCGTCCATCCAGACAGCGGCCCCACACGACACGACCGCCCAATCGCCGACCCGGCGGCCGACCTTTTCGTAGGCACTCGATCCGTGCGGCCGCAGGGGGAAGCGCACCTCGGTGAGCATCTCGGCGTCACCGACCGCCGTCTCGTACGGGCCGCGGTAGAAGTCGGCCATGCGCACGACCCGTTCACCGTCGAGGCCACGGATCACACAGCTGGCGTCCAGGGTCGTGCACACCGCGCAGAGGTCCTCGGACGGGTCGGCCTGGCAGAGCGAGCCACCGATCGTGCCACGGTTGCGTACGAGCGGGTCGGCGATGACGCGCTCGGCGTCGTGGAAGATCGGAAACGACCTGAGCAGCTCGGGACTCTCGAGCAGTTCGCGGTGGCGGGTCATCGCCCCGATCCGGATCTGCGTCGGCTCAACTTTGACGTAGCCCAATTTGTTGTGCAGGTCGTTGATGTCGATCAGGTATTCGAAGTTCGCCAGCCGCAGCTTCATCATCGGCAGCAGACTGTGTCCACCGGCCACGAGGCGTGCGCTGGGGCCCAGCCTGGCCAACAGTCCGATCGCATGTTCGACACTAGTGGCGCGTTCGTAGTCAAACGGTACGGGGACCTGCATGGTCGACGCCCTTCGCCGCACGGTGGCACCAGCTCATTGGGCTCCCGCCTATGGGCGTTGTCAACCGCGACCTTAGTGTCGGCTTGATTTACATATTTCCGTTATAAACATTCAAAACCGGTCGCAACATTGCTCTACGGTGCATACGCGACCGCGCGGAGGACCGACCTAAGCAATGGCTTAATCAATGGTTGCGGGTTGGTGATCGGAAGCGCAGTATGACGCTCCATCGGCGACGGTGGCGCTAGATGCTGTCCGAGGAGAGGGCGTCGGTCATGGCGGTCGAATCGAGCGGGCATAGCAACGGCAGCCCGCGACTGTACGAGCTGGTCGAGAACGCACCAAAAACCGGCAAGAGTCCCACGGTCTGGGCCTTTCCGCAGCTCGTCGAGTACCTCAAGGTGGCCGCCCAGCCGGTGCAGGGGCCGTGGCCGCCGCACCAGCAGCCCCGGCCCAATCCCGAGGCGGAGTCGATGCCGGTCGCGGTCGCGGACCCCGAGGCGGCCGAGCGCACCGACCCCGCGCAGCGCGAGAACTGACAGGAGGCCAGGGTGTATCCGTCCCGGTTCCGCTACGAGGCACCGCGCTCGATCGACGACGCGATCGCCCTGCTGCGGCAGGGAGCAGGCGAGGCGAAGGTGCTCGCCGGCGGCCAGAGCCTGGTGCCGCTGCTGAAGCTCCGTTTCGCCGCACCGGAGTTGCTGGTCGACATCAACAATCTGCCCGGTTTGGACTACCACCGGGCCGACCCGGACGGCACCATTCGTATCGGCGCCCTGTGCCGGCACGCCGAGCTGGAGCGCTCGACCATCCTCGCGACGCGGCAACCGACCATGGCCGCAGCCGCCCCGCTCATTGCCGACCCCGTCGTGCGGAACCGTGGCACGCTGGTCGGCTCGCTGTGTCACGCCGACCCGCAGGGCGACTGGGCCTCAGTCGTCACCGCGCTCGGCGGCCACGTCGTCGCCCAGGGTGCCAACGGCCGGCGCAACATCCCGGTCGCGCAGTTCGTCACCGGTCCGTTCCAGAACGTCCTGGCCTACGACGAGATCGCCGTCGAGGCCGTGATCCCGGCTCCCAAGGGGACCGTCGCCGGCGGTTACCTGAAGCTGGAGCGCCGCGTCGGTGACTTCGCGACGGCCGGCACGGCCGTGGCGCTCGAGATGTCTGGCGCGGTCGTAACTCGTGCCGGGATCGCGCTGACCGGCGTGGGTGGCTCGACCATCGACGCCGCCGAGGCCGCGCAGGCGCTCGTGGGCGGCCCACTCACCGCCGACAGCATCGCGCACGCCGCCGACCTGGCCGCGCAGGCCGCCCAGCCCCGCAGCGACCACCGGGGCAGCGCCGACTACAAGCGGCACATCGTGCGGACCTTCGTCGAGCGAATCCTGACCCGCGTCCAGCCGTCAACGGAGAGGGCAGCCTAAGATGAGCAGCTTGTTCGAGGAGATCCGTGAGCCGGTGGCCGGCGACGTGCCGGTGCGGCGCGTGAGCATCACGGTGAACGGCGTGCGGCGGACCGCCGACGTCGAGCCGCGGCTGCTGCTGGCGCACCTGCTGCGGCAGGGCCTTGGGTTGACCGGCACACACACCGGCTGCGACACCTCCAACTGCGGTGCCTGCACCGTGCTGTTCGACGGAAAAGCGATCAAGAGCTGCACCATGCTCGCGGTGCAGGCCGACGGGCACGAGGTCACCACCGTCGAGGGCCTGGCCGGCCCCAGCGAGCTGCATCCGATCCAGGAAGGCTTCAAGGACGAGCACGGGCTGCAGTGCGGCTTCTGCACGCCGGGCATGATGCTCGCGGCCAAGGCCCTGTTGGACGAGAACCCCAACCCGACCGAGGACGAGGTTCGGTGGGCGCTGTCGGGCAACCTCTGCCGCTGCACCGGCTACCAGAACATCGTCAAGTCCGTGCTGTGGGCCGCCAAGAAGCTGCAGTCGCAGTCGGCAAGCTGAGCGAGACGGGAGCCATCGTCGTGACGCAAGCATTGGACGAGATCAAGATCGGTGGGCTGGGCTCAAGTCGCAAGCGGGTCGAGGACAACCGGTTCATCCGCGGCCGGGGCAACTACGTGGACGACATCGTGCTACCGGGCATGCTGCACATGGAGATCCTGCGCAGTCCGTTGGCCCACGCGCGGATCAGGTCGATCGACACCAGCAAGGCCTGGGAGATCCCGGGCGTGCGGCTGGTGCTCACCGGCGAGATGATGGCGACCCGCAACCTGGCCTGGATGCCGACGTTGTCCTACGACACGCAGGCGGTGCTGGCCACCGACAAGGTGCGCTTTCAGGGGCAGGAGGTCGCCTGTGTGGTCGCCGACGACCCGTACATCGCCAAGGACGCGTGCGAGGCGATCGTTGTCGACTACGAGCCGTTGCCGGTAATCGTCAACCCGACCCAGGCGATGGCCGAGGGTGCGCCACTGATCCGCGACGACAAGGAGAACCAGCACGACAACGTCGTCTTCGACTGGCAGGTCGGCGACAAGGACGCGACGGACCGCGCCTTCGAGCAGGCCGACCTGGTCTCGAAGCTGGACCTGCACTACCCGCGCTCGCACCCGTCGCCGATCGAATGCTGCGGCTCCATCGCGGACTTCAACCGGGCGACCCAGAAGCTGACCGTCTACATGACCACGCAGGCGCCGCACATCATCCGTGCCGCCGTCGCGCTCGTCGCCGAGCTGCCCGAGCACATGATCCGGATCGTCTCCCCGGACCTCGGCGGCGGCTTCGGTAACAAGGTGCCGGTGTATCCGGGCTACGTAATGTCGATCCTTGCGTCCATCTTGACCGAGCGCCCGGTGAAGTGGATCGAGGACAAGACCGGCAACCTGATATCCACCGGGTTCGGCCGCGACATTTACCTGCACGGCGAGCTGGCGCTGCGCCGCGACGGCAAGATCCTGGGCGTCCGGATGCACACCACCTCCGACCACGGTGCGTTCTTCTCCGACGCCCAGCCGAGCAAGTTCAAGATCGGACTGATGCACTCGGCGTTCTCCTGCTACGACGTACCGGCCGCCCACCTGACTGCTCGCGGCACGTACACCAACAAGGCGCCCGGCGGCGTCGCGTACCGGTGCTCGTTCCGGGTCACCGAGGCGATGTTCTTCCAGGAGCGCATGATGCAGGCCGCCGCGAACGACCTGGGCATGGACCAGGCCGAGTTCCGGCGCCGGAACTTCGTCCGTGACGACGACTTCCCGCACCGCACGCCGTTCGGGTTCCTCACCGACTCGGGCCAGTACGGCAAGTGCCTCGACGTCGGGTTGGCGGCCATCGGCTACGCCGACTTCCTCAAGCAGAAGGAAGAGGCCACGAAACACGGTCGGCTGCTCGGCATCGGGATCTCCACCATGACCGAGCCGCTGGGCGCCGGCAATAGCCGCGAGTACGACATCCTGGGCATCAAGATGTTCGACTCCGCCGAGTTGCGCGTACACATGACCGGCAAGGCGATCCTGCGTACCGGCGCCAAGACCCAGGGTCAGGGCCACGAGACGACCTGGGCCCAGATCGTCGCTCACGAGCTGGGCATTCCGGCGGAGGACGTGACCGTCGAGGAGGGCGACACCGACACCGCGCCGTTCGGGATGGGCACGTACGCCTCGCGCAGCACCCCGGTCGCCGGGGCCGCGGTCGCGATGGTGGCCCGCAAGGTACGGGCGAAGGCCCGCAAGCTCGCGGCGCACCTGCTCGAGGTGTCCGAAGAGGACATCGAGTGGGAGCTCGGCCGGTTCTACGTCCGCAGCTCACCCGATCGTGGCGTCACGATCCAGGAATGCGCCATGGCCGCCTACAGCAACATGCCCGACGGCATGGAACCCGGCCTCGAGAACGTCGCCTACTACGATCCGCCCAACCTGACCTGGCCCTTCGGGTGCTACATCGCGACCGTCGAGGTCGATCCGCAGACCGGCGTCTGGGACGTGCTCAACGTGGTCGCGGTCGACGACTGCGGTGTGCGCATCAACCCGATGATCGTCGAAGGGCAGATCATGGGTGGCCTCACCGAGGCGTACGCTATGGCCAGTATGCAATTCATCACCTTCGACACCCAAGGCAACTGCATCGGGTCGAACTATATGGACTACCTGCTCCCCACTGCCTGGGAGACGCCCGGCTACGAGCTGCACGAGGTGGTAACACCGTCTCCTCACCATCCGATCGGAGCCAAGGGCGTCGGCGAGTGCGCCACGGTCGGCGGCCCGGCCGCGTTCGTCAACGCCGTCATGGACGCGATCAAGGACACCGGCGTCCGCAACATCGACATGCCGTTGCTGCCCGACCGGGTCTACGAGGCCCTCACGCAGCGGCACGACGTGTCCGGAGCGCCGCCGGTGCGGACGGACGACTGATGAGCCGGCCGACGGGTGGCTCCTCGGGTCCCGTCCCCACTGTGGACGGATGGGACATCCTCGACCTGGCCAGCGAGCTGTCGCGGCGCGGCGAGGAGTTCGCGCTCGCGACGGTGGTGTGGCGGCAGGGGCCCTCCTCGGGACAGCCCGGCTCGCGCGCGCTCATCACGGCGACGGGGCAGCTCTTCGGCTGGATCGGAGGCGCCTGTGCCGAGCCGGTGGTCGTGCGCGAGGCCCAGCGCGTGATCGCCGCGCGGGAGCCGAAGCTGCTGCTGCTCGGCAGGCCCGACCAGTTCGGCGGGGCCCTGCCGGACGGGATGGTGGCCGTGGCGATCTCCTGTCAGAGCGAGGGTGCGTTGCAGGTGTACGTCGAACCCGTGGTCCCGACCCCGCACCTGGTCATCGTCGGGCGCTCGCCCATGGCGTACACCCTCGCCGAGCTCGCCCAAGCCCTCGGGTGGCGATCGGATGTCCGCGACGGACCGGACTTCTCGGCCGCCGACGTGAACCCCCACTCGGTGGTCGTCGTGGCCACCCAGGGCCACGGTGACGAAGAGGCAATAGTTCAGGCGGTCTCGGCCTCCCCCGCGTTCGTCGGTGTGGTCGCCTCACGCAAGCGGGGTGAGGCGATCCTCGGCACGCTCGCCGACCGGGGAGTTCCGAAGCACCAGCTCGACCGGGTCCGCGTGCCGGTGGGGCTGGACCTCGGCCACACTTCGCACCGCGAGATCGCCGTGGCCATCCTCGCCGAACTGGTCCAACGCCGGGCCGCCGGCGAACTCGCGCCCCACATCGACGCGGCGCCGCCCCCGGCCACCGGAACTCCTACCGCCGAGGCTCGCGATCCAGTCTGCGGGATGACAGTCCGCGCCGACCGGTCGAGCCATCCGTTCGAGCATGACGGCCAGATCTACTACTTCTGCTGCGTCGGTTGCCGTGACAGCTTCGCCAAGGCCCCACACGGTTACCTCGCCGCCGATCGCGCCGCCCAGGAGGCCTGATGCAGATCAAGAACAACTTCGAGGTCGCGCAACCGGTCGAGAAGGTCTGGAAGTTCTTCGACGACATTCCGCAGGTGGCGTCATGCCTGCCCGGCACGGAGCTGACCGACGACCTCGGCGACAACAAGTACCGCGGCAACGTCGCCATCCGGATGGGGCCGGTCCGGCTGCAGTTCGCCGGGACGGCCGAGATCCGGGAGCGCGACGACGCGAACAAGCGCATCGTCGTCGACGCCGCCGGGTCCGACGAGCGGGGCCGTGGTCAGGCGGCTATGTCGGGGACGGCGAGTCTGGCTCCGACGGCCGGCGGCACGCGCGTCGACGTGGACCTGGACCTGCAGCTCGCCGGCGCGGCCGCCCAGTACGGGCGCGGCATGATCTCCGACGTCACCGCGATCCTGATGCGCGACTTCGCCAACAGCATGCAGAGCCGCATCGACGCCATCGAACGGGGCGTCTTGCCCGGCCAGGTCAGCAGGACGAGGACGGCGAGCGGCTTCGCCATCGCGCTGCGCGCGATGCGGCTGGCACTGGGTCGGGTGCTGCGACGCTTCTTCCTTCCCTACCAACCCAACCCGAGCTGAGGAGGACCACCGATGACGCTCTGGTGGATCGGCAACGCGATCCTGTTGCTCGTCGTAGTCCCAGTCCTCGTGGCATTGCTGAACCGCATCCTCGCGGCGCTGGAACGGATCCGCCGGGCGAGCGACGACATCCTCGACGGAGGAGTCGCGCTAACCCGGGAACTCGACGATGTCCCTGAGATGTTGGCCATCACCCACAGCACCGTCGTCGCCGTCGCCGTCGGCGCGACGCGGTACGCGGGCTCGGTCGCGAAGCTTCTGGGCTGAACCAGAGTCGAAGGAGAGGAACCGCCATGCCGGCAGCCGCCTGGGTCACCCTGGCCATTACCACGCTGATCATCTTCGCGGCAGCACTGGGTCTGCTGCGGGTCATCTTCCATCTCAAGGCCATCCGGCAGACCCTCGGCACCGTGATCGTGGGCGTCCAGGTCGTCGCCCACCAGACCCGGACGGTGCCGGAGGTCGTGCCCTCGGTCAACGCCAACCTGAAGCCCGTGCGCGACTTCTGCGAATCGATCTGAGTGGGAGGGGCTGGAGAATGTACGAGTTCCGTTGCGCCGTCCCGTACTGCAAGACGCACTTCACCGCGCCGACCGAGGACGAGCTGATGGGCGAGGTCGCCAAGCACGTACTGGTGAAGCACCGCATCGCCAACCCCAGCAAGTCTCTGGTGCAGTTCCTCAAGGACAACACCATCCGCGAGGTCCCGCCAACCGCAAAGACAGGGTGAAGACATGAGCGCATT
>JAEHDK010000151.1 GCA_016880465.1 Micromonosporaceae bacterium | reverse complement strand
GTCAACCGGCCGCGGGCAGAGTCGGCTGGATGAGGCTTCTGGTACTGGGCGGCACCAATTTCGTCGGTCGGGCCGTCGTCGCCGACGCGCTCTACCGCGGCGCACAGGTGACGGTATTCAACCGGGGTCATACCGTGCCTCCGCCGGGCGTCACCTGCCTGCGCGGCGATCGGGACCAGCCGGGTGGCTTGGCTACCTTGGCCGACGGCGAGTGGGACGTCGCAGTCGACACCTGGAGCGCGGCGCCGGTCGCGGTGCGCAACGCGGCCCAGCTACTGAAGCGCCGCGTGGGCCGGTATGTGTATATATCCAGCCGGTCGGTGTACGCGGATCCGGGCGGGCGCTATGTCACCGAGCAGAGCCCGTTGGTCGAGGCCTCTGCCGATGCCGGCGCCGACGGCGAGGAGGTCGCGTACGCGCCGGCCAAGCGCGGCGGGGAACTTGCGGCCGAGGCCGCGTTCGGCGACCGGACCCTGCTGGTACGGGCCGGTCTGATTCTGGGGCCACACGAGGACGTTGGTCGGCTGCCGTGGTGGCTGCGCCGCATCGCCCGGGGTGGCCGGACTGCGGCGCCCGGACCGCACGACTTGGACCTGCAGTACGTCGACGCACGGGACCTGGCCAAGTGGACCCTGGACGCCGTCGGGGCAGGGTTGAGTGGGCCGTACAACGTGGTCAGCGAGTCCGGCCATACCACGATGGGCGAACTGCTCGACAGCTGCGTGCAGGTGACCGGCAACGTGGCGCAGCTACATTGGGTCACGCCGGAGGCGGTTCTCGCCGCTGGGGTCGAGCCATGGACCGAGTTGCCGATCTGGCTGCCCCCCGGCGAGTTGCACGACCTCCTGCACCGGGGCGACGTGTCCAAGGCGCTCGCGGCGGGGCTGAGATGCCGTCCGGTGGCGGAGACGATCGCGGATACCTGGACTTGGTTGTCCAGCCTTGACCGTGAGCCGCCGCAGCGATCGGACCGGCCAGCCCCGGGCCTGTCCGCCGAAGCCGAGGCAAAACTGCTAGGACTCTGACCGGGCCAGATTGTTCCCCGTCGACGGGCGGCTAGCACCACGCCGCCCAGCAGTGCCGCGAGTAGCGCCCGAAGCTGAGCTTGCCGGGCGGCAGTCCGCGCGCCGTAGCCACGCCCGACCGAGACCCACTGCAGTCCGGCGGCCACCTGATCCACCGAACTGACCAGGTACACAAGCGGATCGAGGTGTGGCGGCTGAGAGCCGACAAGCGTGCCGTGCCGAACACACCGCTGCGGACGGAGACCCTGGACCGGCTGGAGGGCGCCGGCCATCGGCCTGCTGATCGTCGTCGCAGGTGCCCGCTGCCGCCCGGCTATAGCCATCCGCGGCGGCGGGTTGGTGGTGAGCCGGGAAGCAGCCGGCTCAGCCACTCCGAACTGTCGGTGGTGGACGGCTCCCGCCCCCCGGCCGTTGCCGACGGTGCTCGGCCACGAGGCCGCCGGCATCGTGGCCGAGACCGGTTCAGGCGTTTGCGGCCCGCCCTGACGATCAGCTCGTCTTCGCGTTCGTCCCCGCCTGCGGCGGCTGCGTGCCATGCCAGTCCGGATGCCCGGCGCTGTGCGAGTGTGCCGGCAGGGGTAGCCAACACCGCCGGCACACTCTTCGCGGCGCATCGCCAGCCTGGCCGATTCCTCTTGGCGCCCAAGCCACCCCGCATGCCAGCACGGGTCGGCCGTCACCTCGCGGCCAACCTGTACCGCGCCGCCGCCATCCCCAACCTGTCGGTCATGGAACACTGGGCGGGTACCACCCGGCTCGGCACGGCCATCGCGCCTGATCACGATACCCCGGTCGACGGCCCGCGTACCGTCACGAACGCCCGGCCTCGGCATCACCGTCAACGAAGAGGCGGTTCCGCACAGACTCCCGCCGGCAGGCTTAGTCCGGTGGAGCGGGCGGCGCCATAGGCATGGTGAATGCGCTACTGAAGGTCTTCAATCCTTTGAGCTCCGTGTAGTACGTATAGCAATGGGCAGGATCGGTGCTCTGGTCGCGACCTGTGATGATGCCCATCGCCCTGATGTATCCGGGCTGCCCGCTGATGCCTTGGTATACCGCGCCGCCGGAGTCGCCCTCTTCGACGCGATCGCAATCGGGCTGACCGTCCAAGTTGGAGTCGTGTCTCAGCTGGACGATATGGCTGACGAGGTGGCTTGTTCCATCAGAGTGATACATCCTGGTGGTGATGTCGGTGCGAAAGACGGAGTAACGGCAGATCTGCCCGGTGACGAATCCGCTGGTGCACACCGCGGTTGGGATGGTGGGAGCGGTCCAGCTGACATCGCCGACTTTCAGGTACGAGCAGGGTGCGGTATTCCGCGGGCAGTTATAGACGTATGGCGCATATGTTGACCCTTGGATAAGGGCCCAGTCTCCGTAGTTGTCTTGGGTTCCCTCGGTAGGATGCCCATTGGTGCCACCATAGACGGTGGTATATATATAGCCGAAGTTGTACGCGATGTCGTCGCCAGGAGTATTCGGTGCCCACAAATATGCGTAGGTGCCTTCCCCACCTGGCATGCAGTGCCCAGCGGTGAGCATATAACGGACACCCGACCGTTCCACCGGGAAGGCCACAGAACACTTAGTGCCGTCGGTGTAGGTGTGCGCGTTGTTGTACTTGCCATATGCTGCGCCGCCATAATGGGGCGTGTTGTCCTTGTTCCGGTCCAGGTCGGTAAAGTGTGGCGGGCTTAGCTTCTCGAATGAGACGCGGCCACCGAACCGGGCGGCGAGCGTCTTGCGGGCAGTGCCGGTGAGCGAGGTGACGAAGACGACCGTTCGGTCGTTCTCCGCGGTGCCATACCCGAAGAACTCTGATCCAAGCTCGTTACTGGCGAGAAGGTCGTGCAACTGGCGCTTCATGGTTTCGGAGTTGGCAGAAGCCGCATGTGCCGGTGAGGGTGTGGCAAACAGGGTCATCATCACCGCGGCTAGCGTGATCGGCTTATACATGTCTTAAGCTCCTGGAAGGTCGTCAAGTGGCATGGTGAACGAGCGGCTGACATCTGGCCTGTGGTGGCGCCGCTCGTTCAAGCTCCTTGTTAACTGCGGGTGTCGTCGGTCTCCTCCAACAGCTGTAGATGGTCGCCCCCGTAAATCGTGGTGTAGAGGGTGGCGTTGAATCTTAGGTAGGCGGCGCCAGCGCAGTGTGGGCTGGTGCCGAGTGTCCGGTCCGCCTCGGCGACGCCCGCCAAAGCGGTGACCAGGACGACTGGCCGCCCTTCAGGCCCGGTGCTATATCCCAGATAGGTCGGACCGAGTTCGTTGGGTGTCAGCATGTCGTGTAGGTCGTGCCGAGCGACCTCAGCGTCGCGGTACTTCGGATCAGCCTGCGCCGGCGAGGCGATGTCAACGATGGCGAGCGGCGCGCCGATCATAGCTGGCGCAGTGCTTCGCCGTTTCTGCATGCCGCACATGGTCCAGGAGGGGTTGATACGTTTCCTATACGGACCGGAGGACCTCATGCACCCGGGCGGTCGCCAACGCGTAACCCGTCAGCTCAGTGAGCTCCAGCGCCTCGGCCGCCGCGTCGCGGGCGGCGGCTGGGGAGCCTTGGGCAAGGCTGACCTCGGCAAGAGTGACAAGAGCCTTAAGAGCTTGTATCTGGTACCCGACAGCTCTACAGATCTCTAATGCCTGTTCCGCGAGTTCGCGTGCCCGCGGCATTTCTCCTTCGGAAAGTGAAAGGCCGGCCATGGCAATGAGCGCATCGGCCTGCAACAGCTGATGGCCCGAATGTGTTGCTGCTATGAGGGCCCGCGTCAGGCTTTCCTGGCTGGCCGCGGTCTGGCCACTTTGGTGGTAGACGATGCCCAGGCTGATCCGGATGGAGATCTCTGTGCGCTGGTCGCTGATCTCCTGTGCGATCCGTTGCGCGTGGAGCAGCTGGTCGCGCGCCAGTGCCGTCTGGCCCTGGTAGCGGCTTATCTCGGCCTGCGCCAGAAGCGACACGGCCTCTCCGCTACGGTCCCCAAGTTCGCGCTGGACTTCCAGCGCTTGCCGCAGATGTTCCAGCGCTTCGTCCCACCGTCCCATGTGGAGGTAGATGATGCCGAGGTTGCCGTGAACGTTGCCCGCTCCAGCGCGGTTATGCGTGAGCTGGTAAAGCCTCAGCGCCTCAACGGAATCATCGGCTGCGCTGCGGAGGTCTCCGATATCGAGGCGCACCCCACCTATGTTGGTGAGATTGACTGCGATGCTACCCGTGCGGCCACGGGCTCGGTGAATGGTGAGCGCAGCCTCGAACTGCTCGATGGCGGCCTGCATCTCGCCGGTCTCAGCATGAGCCACGGCGCGGCTGGTGATCGCGCTGGTGAGCCCCTCAGACCAGCCGCAATCGCGGGCTAGGGACTGAGCGGCTCCGGAATGTTCTACGGCCTCAGACAACCTGCCCATGGCCCGGCTGGCCGTGCCCAAACTCAGCTGCATCGCTGCCTTCCCGAGCGAATCATTCAGTGCTGTCGCCGCTGCCAGACCGGTACGCGCGGCATCGAGCCAGCTGCCCATGTCGCGGCAGAGCCAGAAGTAACCTCGCATGGCGTCGGCCAGCCGCCAGGCAAATTGGCCATGCTGACCGGCGGCCGCCGAACGTATCGCCGCCAAAAGGTTGGCTTGCTCCCTGCGGAACCACGCCATTGCCGTGCGGTCATCGAAGGCGTGCCTCATGTCCACCTCGGACTCGGGCAAGCGGACCATCTGCGGGGCAATCACGGACGCGGCTGCGTTGGCTTCTCGCCACAGATGCGTTAGGAAGCGCCGCGCGGCCATGTCTCTTGTTGACTCCGCGTCCTCACGCTCGGCCTGTTCCACGGCGTAAGCTTTGACGAGGTCGTGCAGTGCGTAGCGGTGCGGGGCGACCTCGCCCACAAGGTGTGCCTGTGAAAGCTGCCGGAGCCGCGCCAAAGCCTCCTCGACGGTGATGCCGCACAGGGCGGCAACTCCGTCGGCCGTGAAGTCAGCGCCGGGTATCAGGCCCAACAGACGGAACGCTCTACAAGTATCGCTGGACAGAGTCTTGTAGGACTGCCCGAAAACGGCGCTGACAGCGAAATCGAGATCGCCATCGACCGCCAGCCCACGGAGCCGGTCGTTGGACAGCTCAGTGACGAGTCCGGTAAGGCCCCGCTCAGGGCGCAGGATGATATTGGCCGCCGCGATGCGTAACGCCAGAGGAAGTTTGCCGCACAGCACAATTAATTGCTGTGCGGCGACAGATTCCGCTGCGACGAGTTCGGGCCCGATCATGTTGGCCAGTAATTCGAGAGCCTCACCATCGGTAAGTACATCAAGCGTTAGGCGTCGTGCGCCGTCTCGGGCCGTTAGGCCACCTAACGCATCGCGACTGGTGACCAACGCAAGCGAGCCCGCACCGGTGGGCAGTAACGGCCGAACCTGATCAACAGAACTCGCATTGTCCAGCAGGATGAGTACCCGCTCCCCGGCAAGTACACCACGGTATAGTGCCGTCGCCTCGTCGACGTCAACCGGTATCCGTTCCGGCGGCACATCGAGCGTGCGAAGCAAGACACCAAGGGCTTCGGCTGTGCTGAGCGGGCTCTGCGGGTCGTAACCATGCAGGTCTACGTAAAGCTGACCATCCGGATAGGACGACCGGACGCGGTGTGCCCAATGCACCGCCAGCGCTGTCTTGCCGACGCCGCCGGTGCCAACAATGGAGCTGATGACGACGGCTCCCGATACCGATCTCGAACCTGCCGCCAGACGATCCAGTAGGGAAAGGTAACTGACCCGGCCAGTGAAATCCGGTATGTCCCGGGGCAGGAATCGCCTTCGGGATGACCGGCCAATCTTGACCGCCTGTGTGGCAATGGCCGGATTGTTGAGGAGCATGTTTTGGTGCAGTTGCTTAAGCTCCGCAGACGGATCGATGCCGAGCTCATCATTAAGCTGGCGCCGCAGCTGGCTGTATGCGGCTAGCGCATCGGCTTGCCGAGCGGAACGAAACAGCGCGAGCATCAGCTGACCGACGAGCTTCTCCCGCATTGGATTCGCATTTACCTGTGCGGTGAGCGCCGGCACCAAATCATGTTGGTGGCCCAGCTCAAGCTCTAGCTCGGTCAGCATTTCGAAAGCTGCCAGATACTGTTCCTGCAGGTGTGCGCGCGCCGGCCCAGCAAACGCCGCCGAAATTCCGGCCAGCGCGGCACCATCCCACAGGCTCAAAGCCGATCGCAGCAACCCTGCAGCGTGTTCTGCCATGTTGTCGCCAACTGCTTTTTGCGCTTCTGCGACTGCCTCGTGGAACCGCGTCAAATCGAGTTGGTCGGCCGAGACCGCTATCCGGTACCCTCCCGGTTCCGACGTGATCAGATCCTCGCCCGCCGTACGCAAGGTGCGGCGAATAAAAGACACCGCGGAATATACTTGCGTCCTGGCGGTCTCAGGTGGCTGATCGGCCCAAAGCGCGTCCACCAGCTGTCCGGACGAGACCGCGTGATTGTTGTTGAGCAGCAGGTAGGCCAGGACCGCTCGCCGCTGCGCGCGATCGATGTGTACTGACTCCGCACCGCGCCATACCTTTACTGGTCCAAGCAAGGCAAACCGCATGACCCGCCTCCGTCACCGAGATCACGGAGCCGAGCCTACCGAACGCCAGCCTTGCACCACTCCGCGCCTTATGTGGGCTCGGTGCCCGCTGGCTGCGGACCCTCTGGCGGTGCTGGACGGACCGGACTCTCTACGACCCGGCCGTCCATCTCAAGACCGCAGCACCCGAGCCGGCCACCATCTGATCAGCCCTCCAGCCCACCCGCGCTTCAAAGAGCCCGCGATGCCGGGGCGCTGTCTGGGCTGGCTGCCCAGTCATGTAAGCCTTTCCGCAAGTGCCGAGCAGGTCGAGGTTGACCGGCTGCGGCCGAGAACGAGCGGCGGGTAGAAGCGTTGAGAGGGAAGGGAGTCGGCGAGGTCGGCGATCAACTGGAGCCCCGACACGGCCAGGGCCGGCCAGAGCCGGCCGGAGGCACGCGTAGCCGGAGCGCGCCGGCGACGGCCGGAGCTGGATGTGGAGCCCGACATCATGGTGGGCCATACCTACGCCGAGGAACTGACCCTCGATGTGCTCGCTTCGTACCAGCTCGCCGGGCCGGGCCTCGACGATGCAAGCGCGGCCCTCTCACGGCCTGACGACCTGCCGGCCACCCGCCATCATCGACGGAACGCGGCAACCAACGCGCCGGCCTGGCCGCAGGAGTCGCCTTGCGCGCACAGCCGTGCTTACCCTGCGGATCAGGAAGATCGTCTAGCCGAAGCGTCACGGATCATTTCACACGGATCCGCCACGCATCTGTGGAGCCCGACAGGCGCCGGCAACCCGATAAACCAAACTAACGGATGATTGATCTGACATGCCTGCCTTCGCGGCCGCGGGCCGGGAGGCCACGCTGTTTGGCCGCACCGGGGACCGACGCATCGGCCCTGGAGCTAGCGCACCAGATCAGTCAGCCCACCACCTTGCCGGGGCAGGCATCATTGCGGCACTCGGGCAGACCCGGCATCCATCGCCGACCTGCGTCCTCCGGGGTCGTCACGTTCGTCCACGTGACTCGGGTGGCCGACCCGCAGGTGGCGCACGGCGGCGACCTGAACGCCACGCGCCCCGCATCGCTGTACAGCTTGTCGTCCATGACCGGATGGTAGCGATGACGGTGCCGTTGTGGGTGGCGCGGCCGCGCCAATTCTCAGCCGCGCCCACCCACTGGTTCCCTACCCCTGCGTAACGGGGTGACACCTGTCCGCGACGGACAGGTGGTGCGATCAACTGCCGATCCGCGGTGCCGCGCCGGCGTGGCGGTCGCTGCGCTCGTCGCGAGGTGGCCAGCAGGCCATGCACACCCACGCCCCGATGGGCGGTGGAGTACGGGACCAGAACCCGCTTGAGTCCCGCGCCAAGCGCTGGAAGGCTTCGAGCGGACATACAGGCCGATCGCTGCGATGAGGCGCGATGACGAAGGCGTCGATGGTACGGGCCGGCCGCCAGGGCGAGCGCGAGGAAGATGCGCTGCGGCACGGTTGGGCGATCGCTGGATGGCCGGAGATGGACGACCTCAACGCGTGCGCGACAGGCGGGAGTTGCACGCCGCAGTCCGCGAGGCGTATCCGCACCGTTCCCCCACCGTCATCGCCAACTGGACTGGTCAGCTCTGGCGGCTGCGGCACGGTATGGGCGACTCCCCGCTCAGCCATTGAGCAGGACCTGCTATACAGCCTCGGCTCCCTGTTGACGATCTGTTCGCTGCGGCGCAACGGCGCGGCCCGACGCATCGCCGCGTCGGCCGAGACCGGCACCGACCCGGGCCGACGTCCGACGAGTTTGTCGGCGAACGAGTGGGTGACGCCGGATGCGTTTCTGGAAAACGCGTTCGTGGCCGAGGCCGGGTTCACCATGACCGTCCGCGAGCTGCTCGCCCAGTGGGGCGCCAGTCGGCGGACGAGCGCCGCGGTTGCGGTCATCGAAGGTGACCTGGCCGATCGTGGCCTGGTGACGGTGCCCCCTTCACCGAGGGCTGGATCGCCGGCACCCTCCGCGTCATCAGGTCCGGAGCGGAGGCCGACGACACGGCGGAAGACTGCACCGGTGCCGCCGCGCCCCGGGCGACGCTGCGCGCTGCCTTCGCGCACATATTGCAGACCGTGCGCTGGTGCGAGATCCTCGAACCTGCCGAACATCTCATGTCCAACTTCACTGCGGGAATAAGGCGAATGGTTGTCCAGGCGCCGCCGGTGCCCGGCAGCAAAGCCTCCGTACATCGGAGGATGGCGTGGCGGTAACGACGGACCGCAAGCAGGTGCTCGCGTTCCGGCTTCGCCGGCAGCACTTGTCGCGGAGGCTGGGCGCCGCGCGGATGGCGGACGTGACCGCAACCTGCAGCGTGCGTAACAGCCCGCCCGGTTCGGCACAGGTCGCGCTGCTGGCCCGGGTCAACGGCGTCTCGGCAGACCTGGTGTCCGCGGCGTTGTCGGACCGGCGCCTGGTCGAGGTGCACGGCCCGCGCATGGTACCCGCACTGGTGCGACCGGAGGATGTGGCGGTCTTCACCGTCGGCGCCATCGGCACCGACGACGCGTCGTTGCGCGAGACGTTCGGTAAGGTCACCGCGAGGCGGCTCGCGGAGGCCGACATCAGACCCACCGATGCGTTGACCCGTGTGGTCGAGGCGGCGCACGCCGAGCTGGCCGGCGGCGTTCGGGGCAAAGGCGACCTGAGCGCGGCGATGACCGCCCGGCTACCCGAATCGATGTCGTTGTGGTGCAAGCGCTGCGGCTCACGACACATCGACGAGGAACTGTTCCGGCTACCCGGTGCGGTCGGCATCTACTGCATCGCGCCGCGCTCCGGGCGGGAAGTGTGGTACGTCCGGGTCGACGAGTGGCTGGGTAAACAGATTCCTGCGGTCGGGTCGGTAGCCGCGCAGGAGGCGGGCCGCGAGCTGGTTCGACGGTTTCTGAGCTGCTATGGGCCCGCGACACCGGGCGACTTCGCCGATTGGACCAGAACCGGCGCCGCGGATGCCCGGCAACGGTTTACCGAGCTCGCCGGCGATCTGCGGGAGGTGAGCTGGGACGGCCGGACGGGTTCAGTCCTGCGCGACGACATCGACGCGCTGCGCCGCGCCCGTACCCCGTCCGGCGTACGCCTGCTGCCGCCCAACGACCCCTACCTACTCGCGCGCGACCGAGCCACGCTGATCCCGGATCCAGAGAAGCGCAAGGTGGTCTGGCCGTCGCTCGGCGTGCCGGGCACGCTCGTCGTCGATGGCGAGATCGTCGCCACCTGGCGCTCGCAGAACAAGGGCAGCGTGCTCCGCGTGCAGATCAGCTACTTCGACCGCCCCATCGCCAAAGCGGCCGCGCTCATCGAGCAGGAGGCTCAGCTCCTTGCGGAACTGCGCGGCTGCCGGACCGCCGAGGTGACGTAGCAGCTACGCCTCGACCCGGATGTTGATCCGATCGACCGCCTCGGCGAGCGTGCCGGCCACCGCCGCCGTCGAGGTGCCCACCGCGACCACATGACCGGGCCCGGTCGTACGCGTTGCGCGGCGGGCGGGTCGGCAGCGCGGAAGGCGCTCATCACGTCCTGGATGCTTGCGACCAGTCGCGCGCTGTCGTCGTGGGTTAGTGCCGGCTTGCTGGTGGTGGCGCGGCCTGATCTGGATCGAATCCGGCGTCGGCGCCCTCGGCCTCTTCGGGTTCGTCGCCATCATCATGTCGAGCGAGGCGAGGTTCGAGTCGAGCTGCTCGATGCTTCGGGCCCCAATGATGGTCGAGGTCACCTCGGGCTGTTGGCGGACCCAGGCCAGTGCGACGGCCGCGACGGCCCCCAGCTCGTTGCTGATTCGGCGGAGCACGTCCAGGAGGACGAACGTCTCCTCCTTCATACCTGGGGCGGAGTACCGTTCCCGCTCGGGGTCACGCGGGAACTCGGCCTCGGCATAACGCCCCAGAGCGGCAGCAATTCGCCGCAGTGCAGTGCTGAGGTGCCCAACGTCGCGGTGATGCTCCGGATCAGGCCGTCGGTGCCGACCGTGAGGCTCACGTCCAGCAGGGAGGCTGGGTTCGCGGCGTCGTCCTGGGCGACGTAGCCGTACGGCAGCACACGCAGGACTACCGGGCGGCGGCCGGCGCCGGCCGCCCGTACGCTTTCAGCCGTGATGGAGCGAAGTGATATCGCACCGGGCGAGCCGTACCAGGTTCGGTTCGGATTCACACGTAAAGACCTGCTGCTCCTGCCTGCTTCTATAGTCGTCATCGCCGTCGGCGTACTGATCTTCCGCCGCGACCCCGCCACCGCGGTTGGCGCCATCGCGCTGGGCGGCGCGTACGTGGTCGCGCGGCTCGCCAATGTGACGAACCGCCGCATCGCACTGCGCGTCGATGTGGACGGAGTCACCCTCGGCATGACACCGCCCTGGCCTTCCTCCAAGACTGCGAAAGTGCCTTGGTCTGACATCGAAGCCATCGTGCTGTGGACCCAGCGCGCCGGTCCGAATACGATCCGATACATCGGGCTGCAACGGCGTTCCGGCCTGGCACCACTGCCCGGCTCGGCACGCTCGCGCCTGCTACGGCGGATGATCTCGGCGATGGTCTCGTCAACGGCCCGTCATAACCGAACATCTACCCAGGATCAGCAAGACCGGAAACAGCAGCTCAGAGGGCTGCAGGAGACCTTGGACCAAGGCCACCCCGAGGCTGACGAGTGCCACTCTGCAGAGTGGCGTTGGCCACGCCTGGTCCTGAGACGCCCAGCCCGTCGCGTCATGAGCGGGTTGCCGAGCGGTCCAACCTGATTGGGTCATCCGGGGCGGCACCTCGACGCCGGGCATAGTCACGCATCGGCAACTGTCTGGAAGGCGATCCAAGCCGTCGCGTGACATGTGTATAACAGTGGTGCCGGCAAGTACGCCGGCGCTGATCTCGTCACGTGGCCGCTCGGGAGGCTATCCATGAGCGACGAGGCCCAAGGCGCGCGGTCCTTCTGGACGTCGATGCCCGGGATACTCGCTGGCATAGCCGCCGTGATCGTCGCGGTCACCGGGCTGATCACGTTCCTCCTTACCAGGCCCGGCTCTGGCCCAACGCCTGGCCCAACGCTGCCTGCGAGCCCGGGCGTGCCAGCGATTCTCCTGCCGACATCCGGCTCGACGCTCAGGGTCAATGAGGCCGTTGTGTCCGGTAGGGCTGATCCGGGCGCCACCGTCACGGTCACAGAAGCGGGGCAGGGCCTGGGTACCGCGGTCGCGGACGCACAAGGTGGCTGGAAAATGACCGTGAACATGCGCGACGGCCGGCACACCCTCGTGGCAAAGGCCGTGGCGAACGGCATTTCGTCCCCGTCTGCCACGACGGTCTTCACGGTTGATACCCGGAGGCCGGTGTCATTGTTCGATAAGATCCCAAAGCCGGAGTACCGAGTCGATCGCTCGGTGGAAATTGGCCTGAAGTTTTCCACGTCGGTCGATGGCACACTCACCGGCCTGCGTTTCTACAAGGCGCCGACGGACCGTAGCAGCAAGCACAGCGGCAGCGTATGGAACGAGGGGGGGACCCAACTGGCGCGACTCGAGTTCACCCTCGACCCGAACAGTTCGGGCTGGCAGACCGCGACTTTTCCGACGCCGGTCTCCATCATTGCCGGCCAGAAGTACATCGTCTCCTACTTCACCGAGACCGGGGCATATGTCCGCACGGTGAACTACTTCGCCGAGCCGCATGTGGTCAGCCCTCTGACGGCTCACAGCGGCGTCTACAAATACAACGCGAGGAGCACCTTCCCGACCACCGCCTACCTGGCCAACTACTGGGTCGACGTCGTCTTCCTGGCCAAGCTGGGCGCATAGCGCAACGCGGGGTCGTTGGCCCGTTTCGGCGTACGTTCCGTCAAGCCGGCTTGCTCCCGCTCTGACTGTGCGGTGGGCTATTCGGTGAGACCGGTCGGTGGGCAAGTTCCAGTCGAACGCCACACGGTCATCCTGACGAGCTGGTACGACTCCAGCGGCGGCAGCGTGGACAAGGGCGTCCGCATTTCATTCGTGAACTACGCAAACACCGCCGCCCCGACGTACCGGCATGTGCTGTAGTCGAGCCACCGGCACGGCGGCCGCAGGTACGCCTTTGGGTCTCCGACATGAACCCCATCTGGCGGGTCTCCACGGGCAACACGGAGATCATCGGCCGCCATTCGGACGGCACGTATCACGCCTCCGACTATCTGTACGCGCTGCCGCAGGCGTTCCGATACACCCAGTCCCCGGCGAACGGGGCCGTGCCGCTGCGCTTCTCCACCGTGTCCCTGTCGCGCACCGGCACCTCACTCAGCCTCGCCGTGGCGGAGTGGGGCCACAATGCGGACGCCGCCGGGAAACGGCTGGCCCGATTCGACTTCGCCACGGACACCATGCTGGCCGCCGACGCCGACGGCATCGTACGCGCCGACGCCGTCTACACCATCTTGCAGCGCGACACCCAGGGCACCGCGTTGGTGCACGACAAGTATTACCTGTCCCGGAACGACGGGGCGAACGCCCGGGGTAACCTCGGCGTATTTCCCCGGCGGATCGGTGACGTGGCAGAACGACTATTTGGCGGACGGCGTCGTCGAGGCCAAGACGTATTGGCCGGGCAGGGACCAACTATGGTCGCTGCCCGAGGCCCCCGGCAAACGCCGCGTCTTCTCCACCCGGCTCAACTATCCGGTCGCAACCGGCGCCACGGTGAGCGACTACACCGGTAACGGGATCAGCGACATCGCGGTGTTCCTCCGGTCCACGAAGCAATGGTTCCGCTGCTGCACGGCAGTGACGGCTTCCGGCTGGGGCGACCCCGGCGACATCCCGCTC
>JAEHDK010000150.1 GCA_016880465.1 Micromonosporaceae bacterium | reverse complement strand
GACCGGCCTCGCTTCTCGGACGGATCCCGCTCCGACGTTGCCCCGCTGGTACATCCGGTTGATCGTCCCAGCCACAAGACAAGTGTCCCACCTCCCTGTGACAGTCTGCCGCGGTTGTCCCCACCCCTCGCGACTTCGGAATACCCTTCCTGAACTGGGTAAACGGACCCGAGCCGACCTGCACCGGAGTGGGGGACCACCCGCCGGAACCACCCGCGGCGGCCAAACCTCAAGGACGAGACCGCAGGCACCAACCCCGCAGGGCCAACCTCAGGGACCGCCCCGCCGGAACCACCCGCGGGGACCACCCGCAGGGACGAACCCGGAGACCGGCAGGATCACCCGCCAGACGGACCGAACCCGCCAGACCGACCCGAGCCCGTGGAACCGACCCGCTACACCCCGTGGGTGGCGACCACGTCGGGGCGCTCGTCGGCCGGCGGCTCGACCCTGGCCCGCTCGGCCTTTGGGACGCCGGCGGCGAAGGCGCGGACGACCAGCACGCAGGCGACGACCAGCAGGGCATTTCGGCAGGTCAGGATACTGATGTCGATCCAGTCGAGGTGGCGGAGCTGGCTGTAGCGGAAGGGGAACTCGAGCTGGCTCAGCAGCGCGGCGGCGCCGAGGGTCCACAGCGCCCGGCGACCGTGGAGCCGATCGGCCAGACCGGCGACGGGCGCGGCGAGCCAGACGAGGTACTGGGGCGAGAGGACCCTGGTGGGCAGCACGAACGCGAACACGCCGATGGCGAACGCGCCGGCCCAGTCGGCTGGCTGGAGCCCTCCCGACCTCGATGCTCGCCGCCAGACCAGCCAGGCGGCGCCGACCAGGGTCGCGGCCGTGGCCGCCGTTGAGGCCAGCTTCATCGCCCCGGAGATGCTGGAGTGCAGGTCATAGGCACCGAAGCCGTACACTGAGCGCGCCCGGACCCCGAACGCGAGGTGCGCGAAGTCGATCAGGTTCGCGGGCAGGCTCTCGATCTGGACCCCGCGCCGAACGTGGTAGAGCAGCGACCCGGCCGTGCCCGACACCGAGATGGCGAGGGCCGGGATCAAGGTGACCCCGAACCCGACCAGGAACGGCGGCACGGTGCGCCGCAGCGCTCGGGCCCACCCCTGGACCGGCACCAGCCCGAGCACCAGGAGGGGAGCGAGCGCGCCCGGGAAGAGCTTGGCCGCGGCACCATAGCCGAGGGCGGCCGCTGATGGCCCCGCCCGACCTTCGGCGACAAGCGCGGCGGCGAGCAGCACGCAGACGGCGGGCACCAGATCGAAGCGGAGCACCAGCAGCGGGCCGATCACCACCATCGCGACCGTGTAAGCGAGCGGGATCCGCGTGCGGCCCCGGTCGGCTGCCCTTGCCAGCCGCCAGGCCGCGTAGAGCCCGACGGCGTCGACCAGCAGCATCTCGATGGTGAATGCGAGGCGATAGCCCGCCCCGGTACCGACCACCAAGGCGGGCAGGAGCGTGAACGGCACGCTGCCGGGCGGGTACTCGATGGCGACGTCGCGATAGGGCAGCTCGCCCTGGAACATCCGCTCGACCTTGGCGCCATACGCGCGGACGTCCCCGTAGACGCTCGACGAGTAGAGCTTGGGGTTGAGCGAGATCACCAACAGGAGAATGCGCGTGACCAGCCACAGCCACACGAACGCCGGAATCGCCCGCCGTAAGGACCAGCGTGGCTCCGACGAATCCCTGCCGGACAGCTCGGCGGTTGCGGTACGCACGGCCATGGGTTACCCGGTGTCGTTCAGATCAGTCGTTCGCTTCCTGTCCCCGAGCGCTCCCTGGCGGGTCACGGCGGGGCGCCCGGCTGGGTGGTGGTCGGGAACTGGAAGGTTGAACTTGACGGGCGCGCCGGCTGGGTAGTCTGTGGCGGCTGGGGTGGTGCCGGCTGGGGCAGCGGGATGGTCGTTGGCGGCACCGTGGTCGTGGTGGCCGAGGTCGTCGTCGAGTTCAGCACCACGCCGTCGATCGTCGGCGCCGGGAAGGGCAGCGGCGCGAGGTTCTGCGTCGCCTGGGTCATGAAGTCCTTCCAGATGACCGCCGGCAGGGATCCACCGGTGACCTCGGGAATCCCGTGGAGGTTGAGGAGGCGCTTCGGCGGCTTCTTCGGGTCGCGGTTCTCGTAGCCGATCCACACCGAGGCGACCAGGTTGCTGTCATAGCCGACGAAGCGGGCGTCGACCGAGTTGCTGGTGGTGCCGGTCTTGCCGGCCACCATCCGGTCGGGGAGGCGGGCGGCGGTGGCGGTGCCGCCCTCGACCACGCCGCGGAGGGCATCGGTGATGGTGTTGGCGACGTTCGGTTGTACGACCGGCGTGCCCTGGTCCTGGTGCTTCTCGAGCACGCGGCCACTGGAGTCGGTGACGCGCTCGACCATGTAGGCGGGGTGGTGGATGCCCTGGTTCGCCCAGGTGCCGTACGCCGACGCGAGCTGGAGGGTCGAGACACCGCTGGCGCCGAGCGCGAGCGGGATCACCGGGTCGAGGAACGGCTTGCGCTCCGAGGAGTAGCGCCCGTCCTCGATCACGTCGTTGAGCCCGGTCTTCAGCGACAGGTCGCGGACCGCCGCCGGCCCGACCTTCTCGATGAGCTGGACGTACACCGTGTTGACCGAGTGCTTGGTTGCGTCCATCAGCGTGATCGGCCCGAAGTTCTCGCTGCCGAAGTTGGTGTACTCGTGGCCCTGCACCGTGAATTTGTTAGGGCCGGGGTAGACCGAGTTCACCGAATAGCCGTCGTTCAGCGCCTGCTCGAGCACGAACGGCTTCATGGTCGAGCCGGCCTGGCGCCTCGCGTCGGTGGCGTAGTTGAACGGCTCCTTGGCGAAGTTCTTGCCGCCGTACAGCGCCCGGACCGCGCCCGTCTTGGGATCGAGCGCCACCAGCGCGGCCTTGGGATCGCCGGGTCTGTTGAGCACCTCCGCCACCGAACGGTTGGCCTCGCGCTGCATGGTCATGTCGATGGTCGTCTGGACCCGGAAGCCCTCCTGCGCGAGGCGGGTCGCGCCGTATTTGTCGAGCAGGTACTGGCGGACCTTCTCGAGGAAATACGGCGCCTTGGACTTGGCGATGCCGGTCGCCGGCGGGGTCCAGTCCTCCTTGACCGGGCTCTTGACCGCCGCGGCGGCCTGCTTCGG
>JAEHDK010000149.1 GCA_016880465.1 Micromonosporaceae bacterium | reverse complement strand
CGGAGTGGGCGTGGGCGGAGTGGGCGTGGGCGGAGTGGGCGTGGGCGGAGTGGCCGTGGCCGGCCCGGGCGGGTTCGCCGGCGTGGTGGGGGTGCTCGGTTCGGCCGGCGCCGGCGCGCCGGCGTCGAACGCGCCGTCCACCACGTGCCCGCCGGTCACGATCGGCTGGTTCCGGTCGTACGGGTAGGCCGGGTAGAGCACGTCGACCTCGGTACGGGACAGGCCGTGGGCCAGCAGTGCGGCCCGGGTGATCTCGTCGTCCATGTTGCCGCGCAGGTCCCACGCCATCGCCTTGAGCCAGGCCAGGCTGTCCACCGGCGACCACGGCTCGACCTCGTACCCGCCGTTCTGCAGCCCGAGGATGGTGTACTCGAGGCTCTTCGCGCCGCTCGCCGCGGAGCCACCGGTCGCGTCCCGCCAGGCGTTGACCCCGTCGGCGTACGCCGACAGGAAGCCGCGTGCCTCCGCCGACAGGATGTCCCACTCCCGCTCGGCGACGTGCCGCCAGCCCATCGTGCGCAGGTAGCTGTCGGTCTCCACCTGGTCGGCGCCGAACAGCTCGCTCAGCCGGCCGGCGGTGACGTGCCGCCGGAAGTCCATCTCCCAGAACCGGTCCTGGGCGTGCAGGTACCCCTGCGCCCGGAACAGATCCTCGGCGGTCCCGGCGTACACCTGCGGAATGCCGTGCGCATCCCGGTGCACCGTCACCGGTGCGCTCAGCCCCGGCAGACGCAGGCTGCCCCCGTACTCCGGAAAGGAGCGACGGACGGCCCACGTGCCGAGGATGGCAATGACGACCGTGATCGTCAGGACCACGGCGGCCACCCACAGCGCGAGGCGACCAAACCGTCGCCAGGGGATGCGAACGCTGCTCACATCGCGGATCCTACGGGCGCCGATCGACGTATGTCAGCAGTCCCGGCCGTCGGTGGTGGTGCGCTGGTCGAGAAGTCCTCGTACACCCCGACATTGAACTTCATCAGGTCCAGGCATCGGGTGAGCCGGCCGAGCTGGGCGGTCCGTGGTCTTGGCGCGTGCACAGCAGGGGCGAGCTGTTCGTCCTCGTTGCCGAGAGCCTGAGGCGCCCGCGCACCGACTGGATCCACATCTACCAGATCCAGCGCCCCGATCCGGCCGAACGCGCCGCGGGCCAATGAGCCGGGGCCGCCCGATCGGCGCCCCCGGCCCGGCTACCGATGCCCGAACCGTCAGCAGTCGAAGTACAGCGCGAACTCGTGCGGGGTCGGGCGCAAGCGGATCGGGTCGATCTCGTTCGACCGCTTCCAGTCGACCCAGGTGGAGATCAGGTCCGGCGTGAAGACCCCGCCGTCCAGCAGGTAGCCATGGTCGGCCTCCAGCGCGTCCAGTACCTCGGGCAGCGAACCGGGCACCTGGGTCACGCTCGCGAACTCGTCCGGCGGCAGGTCGTACAGGTCCTTGTCGATGGGCTCCGGCGGCTCGGTCTTGTTCTTGATCCCGTCCAGGCCGGCCATCAGCATGGCGGCGAACGCGAGGTACGGGTTGCTCGACGGGTCCGGTACGCGGAACTCGACGCGCTTGGCCTTGGCGTTCGTGCCCGTCACCGGGATGCGGGTGCAGGCGGACCGGTTGCGCTGCGAGTAGACGAGGTTGACCGGCGCCTCGAACCCGGGCACCAACCGGCGGTACGAGTTGACGGTCGGGTTCGTGAACGCCAGGAGCGACGGTGCGTGGCGCAGCAGGCCGCCGATGTACCAGCGGGCCGTGTCAGACAGCCCGGCGTACCCGGTCTCGTCGTAGAACAGCGGCTCGCCGTTCAGCCAGAGGCTCTGGTGGGTGTGCATGCCCGAGCCGTTGTCGCCGAACAGCGGCTTCGGCATGAACGTTGCCGTCCTGCCCGCGGCCCACGCGGTGTTCTTGACGATGTACTTGAACAGCTGCAGCGTGTCGCCGGCGTGGAGCAGCGTCGAGAACCGGTAGTTGATCTCGGCCTGGCCGGCGGTACCGACCTCGTGGTGAGCGCGCTCGACCTGTACGCCGACCTGCAGCAGGTTGCCCACCATCGCGTCCCGCAGGTCGGCGTAGTGGTCGACCGGCGGTACGGGGAAGTAGCCGCCCTTGTAACCCGGCTTGTAGCCGAGGTTGGCGCCACCCTGCTCGGCGCCGGTGTTCCACGCGCCCTCGACCGAGTCGATGTAGTAGAACCCCTGGTGGGCCCGGGTGTCGTAGCGGATCGAGTCGAACACGTAGAACTCCGCCTCGGGACCGAAGTACGCGGTGTCCGCGACCCCGCTCGCGGCCAGGAACGCCTCGGCCTTCTTGGCCACGTTGCGCGGGTCCCGGGAGTACGCCTCGCGGGTGAACGGGTCGTGGATGAAGAAGTTCAGCGCGACCGTCTTCGCCACCCGGAACGGGTCGACGAAGGCAGTGGCCGCGTCCGGCAGGAGCAGCATGTCCGACTCGTGGATCTGCTGGAACCCGCGAATGGACGAACCGTCGAAGGCGAGGCCGTCGCGGAAGACGCTCTCGTCGAACGACTCGACCGGCACAGTGAAGTGCTGCATCACTCCGGGTAGGTCGCAGAACCGGACGTCAACGAACTGCACGTCCTCGTTCTTGAGGTAGCGCAGTAGCTCCTCTGAGTTGGCGAACAACACGTCCTCCTGGCAGGAAACCCACGATGCGGAACGCCACGAGCTCGCGGCTTCGGCCAGGCTATTGCGGCGGCGTTGCCCGAGCGTGTCCCGGCTGTTTCGGGCGTGTTACGCGCCCGCCCGGGCTCGGTGGCACGCTCCGCCGCCCGGCCACGTACCGTAGCGGGTAGTGAGCGAGCAGCCCCTTTCCGCGCCGACCGACCAGACGGGCGGCCAGTCCGCCCTGCCCAGCCTCATCCGCCGGTTCGGCGCCCTGATGGTCGACTGGATCCTGTGCGTCCTGATCGGCGGCTTGTTCGACAACCCGCGGCTCAACCCGATCCCGCCCATGGTGGTGTTCATCTGCGCGTACGGGTTCTTCCTCGGGTTCATCGGGCAGACGCCGGGCATGTGGCTGACCCGGATCAGGTGCGTCTCGGTCGCGGATGGCCGGCCGATCGGCGTACCGCGGGCGCTGCTGCGCGGGCTCCTCGTCTACCTGCTGATCCCCGCGCTGATCATGGACCGCAACCGGCGCGGCCTGCAGGACCGGGCGGCGGGCTCGATCGTCCGGCAGGCGTGACGGTCAGCGCGGCCGGGGCGACCGCGGCATCTTCGGCGGCCGCATGTTCTTCGGGATCGCGCCCTTGGGTAGCTGCGGCCGGGCCGACAGCGCGGTCAGCCGCTTGTCGAGCGCGTTGATGTCCGCCGGCTTCAGATGCGCCGGCAGCTTCGTGAGCGTCGTCCGCAGCTTGCGGATCGACAGCTCGTCCTCGCCGGTACCGACGTGGTAGTCGTAGATGGGAGCGTTGCCGATCACCTTCGACAGGCGTCTCTTCTCCTGGCCGATGAGGGCCCGGACCCGACCCGGGTTCCCTTCGCCCAGCAGGATCACGCCGGCCCGGCCGATCACCAGGTGCACCATGTCGAACTGCGTGGTCGAGCTGACCGCCGGGGTGACCCGCCAGTTGCCGCGCATCGACTGCAGGATGCTGGGCGCCGCGCCGGGTTGGCCCTCGGCCTCGTTCATCATCGCGGCGTTCGACCGGATGTTGAGCACGATCAGCGTGCCCAGCAGCGCGATCATGATGCCGACCGGAATCCAGAACAGACCCAAGCCGAGCAGGACGGCCAGCACGGTCAGGGCGAGCGGGATGAGGACCACGGTAGCGATGAGTGGTATGAACCACCTATCGCGCTTCGCGGTGAATGAGAACACTGCGCCGATCTGCTTGACCCGCTGACCGAACGAGACCTTCTCCGGCTGCCCTGTCTTAGCCATAACGAGAAGTCTAAGGCGCGGGGGCGTCGCCGCGGGCGGCGCGTGGCGCGAGCGGCGGGCACGCCGGTCCGGGCGCCGTGGCGGTCGAGAGTGTTACACCGCCTGCCGGGCCGCCAACGCCTGCTGGTAGAGCCGGCCGGCCCGGTACGACGAGCGCACCAGCGGACCGCTCAGCACGCCCACGAAGCCGATCGCGAGCGCCTCCTCGCGCAGCTCGACAAACTCCTCGGGGCGGACCCAGCGCTCGACCCGGTGGTGCCGCGGGGTGGGCCGCAGGTACTGCGTGATCGTCAGCAGCTCGCAGCCCGCCTCGTACAGGTCGCGCATCGTCTGTGCCACCTCGGCCCGCTCCTCGCCCAGGCCCAGGATCAGGTTCGACTTCGTCACCCAGCCGTACCCGCGGGCATCGGTGAGCACCTTGAGGGACCGGTCGTACCGGAACGCCGGCCGGATGCGCTTGAAGATGCGGGGCACGGTCTCCACGTTGTGCGCGAGCACCTCGGGCCGGGCGCCGAACACCTCGGCCAGCTGGGCCCGGTCGCCGGTGAAGTCGGGGATCAGCAGCTCGACGCCGCAGCCGGGCAGCAGCGAGTGGATCTGCCGGACGGTCTCGGCGTAGAGCCAGGCGCCGCCGTCGGGCAGGTCGTCCCGGGCGACCCCGGTGACCGTGGCGTACCGCAGGCCCATCGAGACCACCGACTCGGCCACCCGGCGCGGCTCGTCCGCGTCGAACTCGGCCGGCCGGCCGGTGTCGATCTGGCAGAAGTCGCAGCGCCGGGTGCACTGGTCGCCGCCGATGAGGAACGTCGCCTCGCGGTCCTCCCAGCACTCGTAGATGTTGGGGCAGCCCGCCTCCTGGCACACCGTGTGCAGCCCTTCCCGGGCCACCAGGCCGCGCAGCTGGGTGAACTCCGGACCCATCGTCGCCTTCACCTTGATCCACGGTGGCTTGCGCTCGATCGGCGTCTCGGCGTTGCGCGCCTCGATGCGCAGCAGCCGGCGCCCCTCGGGTACCACGGTCGTCACAAGGGTCAGCGTACGCCGCCATGGCCTGCACGACCCTCAATGCGGAGGCGAGGGCGACGAGGCTCACGTAGGCTGGCCGGCAACGGTGACAACGGAGCCGAGTAGCGCCCGACCATCGCGGGTTCCAGAGAGCCGCCAGCAGCTGCGACGGCGGCCCCGCGACCGGGTGCGAAGACCCTCCCGAGCCGCGGGCAGAACGGCACCTCCGGTGCTCAGTAGATCCCGCCGGTTGGCCCCCGTCATCGGGCCCAGATGAGGCCGCCGGGCCACCGGCGGCGAAGGTGCGGTGGTACCGCGAGCACCCACTCGCCCGCACTTCCTGGGACGCGTTGCGATCTGACGGGAGGTGCCCACATGCAACGCATCCTGTCCACCGAACTACCGCGGTACGCCGGCCAACAGGTACGGCTCGCGGGCTGGATACACCGGCGCCGGCTGCTCAAGTCGGTGGCGTTCCTGATCCTCCGGGACGCGGCCGGGCTTGCCCAGGTCGTGGCGACCGGCGCCGCCGTACGCCGGCAGCTCGACGCGCTCCCCGAGGAGACCGTGGTCTGCGTCACGGGTACCGCGCGAGCCAACCCGGTCGCGCCCGGCGGTGTCGAGGTGGTCGACCCAGCGGTCGTGCCGCTCGGCGACCCGGCCGTACCGCCACCGGTCGACCTGTACCGGCCGGAGCCGCAAGGCGCCCTGCCGACCCTGCTGGACCACGCGCCGGTCGTCCTGCGGCACCCGAAGCTGCGCGCGGTGCACGAGGTGGCCGCCGCGGCCGTCGCGGGGTACCGGTCCACTCTGGACGGCCAACGGTTCGTCGAGATCCATACGCCGAAGCTCGTCGCGTCGGCGACCGAGTCCGGGGCGAACGTGTTCGCCCTCGACTACTTCGGCCGGCCGGCGTACCTCGCCCAGAGCCCGCAGTTCTACAAGCAGCTGCTGGTCGGGGTCTTCGAGCGGGTGTACGAGGTGGGCCCGGTCTTCCGCGCCGAGCCGCACGACACCGTACGGCACCTCGCGCAGTACACCTCGCTCGACGCGGAGCTCGGCTTCATCACCGGCGAACGCGACGTCATGGCCGTCGCACGGGACGCGGTGGCCGGCATGCTGGACGAGGTCGGGGCTCGGGCGCCGGCCGCACTGTCCACGCTGGACTGCCCGGTACCCGAAGTGCCGGCGGAGATACCGGCGGTGCACTTCGCCGACGCGATGGAGCTGCTCGGCGAACCGGCGGACACCCCCGACCTCGCGCCCGCGCACGAGCGCTGGCTGGGCCGGTGGGCGCGCCGGGAGTACGGCAGCGATCTGCTGTTCGTCACCGGGTACCCGATGGCGAAGCGACCGTTCTACACCCACCCGGACCCGGCGCGGCCGGCGTACTCGCGCAGCTTCGATCTGATCTTCAGAGGACTGGAGCTGGCGACCGGCGGGCAGCGGCTGCACCGGCACGCCGACTACGTCGCGGCGCTGGCGGCCCGCGGCGAGACCGTCGCGCCGTATCAGTCCTATGTGGATGCCTTCCGGCACGGGATGCCGCCGCACGGCGGGTTCGCGATCGGGTTGGAGCGGTTCACGGCGCAGCTGACCGGTGCGCGCAACGTACGGGAGACGACCCTGTTCCCGCGCGACCTGCACCGGCTGACGCCGTAGCGGTCACCGGTCCGCGAGGGGCACCTGCAGCTCGGTGACCAGGTCGTCCCGGCCGCCGGTGAGGAACGTGCTGGGCAGGCCCAGTTCCGCCTCGGCGCCGAAGCGCAGGTACACCTCGCGGATCGGTCCGGCCGGCCGCTCGCCGGTGCGGTCGAGCCAGTGCAGCATGCGCTGCAACAGCCCCGGCAGGCCGGCGTACCCGCCCTGGTACACGGCGCAGGCCATCCGCGGTACGGCCGCCAGCAGCTTGATCTCGATGTCGTCCGCCGGCGGGACCAACCAGGTGATAGGCACGATTGCCGTGACCGTCTCGTCGTCCGGCTCCGGCAGCAGGGTCAGCGGCGGGCGGCCGGCGCGGGCGTGTTGGTCGCGCACGTACGACTCAAGCCGGTAGAACAGCGCGGCCACGTCGTCGTCAGCGCCACCGGTGAGCGTCGCGACGAGCATCGAGTCGACCGGCCGGACCACCACGTCGGGCAGGTCGTCGGGGGCGGTGTCGCGCAGCATCTCGCGGCGGGCCTGCACCGCTCGCAGCTGGGCCTGCAGCCGGGCGACCGAGTCGACGAGGGCCGCCTCCCGCTGCGCGTACACCCGGTCGAGGTCGGCGTCGTCGCGGATCAGCAGGTCGGCGATCTGGTCGAGCCCGAAGCCCAGGTCCCGGAGCAGGACGATGCGGTTGAGCCGGGGAAGCTGGTCGACCGTGTAGTACCGGTACCCCGTCGCCGGGTCCACCTGGGCAGGTTGGCACAGGCCCACCTCGTCGTAGTGGCGCAGCATCTTCACGCTCACCCGGGTGAACCGTGCAAACTCACCGATGCGGAACATTGACTCTCCCGCCGTGGGAGACCTCAGCTTGTCTGCATGAGGGTACGCATAGGGGTACAGCTACACCCACAGCACGGTGACATCGACGGACTCCGGCGGGCCGCGGTGGGTGCCGAGGAGCTCGGTGCCGACCTGCTCTACACCTGGGACCACTTCTACCCGCTGTACGGCAATCCCGACGGTACGCACTTCGAGTGCTGGTCACTGCTCGCCGCATGGGCGGCCCTGACCTCCCGTATCGAGCTCGGCCCACTGGTCACCTGTACGTCGTACCGGAACCCGCACCTGCTGGCCGACATCGCTCGTACGGTGGACCGGATCAGCGGGGGCCGGCTCGTGTTCGGCATCGGTGCCGGGTGGTTCGCCCGGGACTACGCGGAGTACGGGTACCCGTTCGGCTCGGCCGGCTCCCGCGGGCGTGCGCTGGCCGCCGCCCTGCCGGTGATCTCGGCGCGCTGGGCGCGGCTGAACCCGCCGCCGGTACGCCGCCCGCCGGTGCTCATCGGCGGTATCGGTCCGCGGCGGACGCTGCGCCTCGTGGCCGAGCACGCGGATGTCTGGCACGCCATGTTCCCGTCCCGGCCGGACGAGCTCGTACCGCTGGTACGGGTGCTCGGGGAGCACTGCGCGGCGGTCGGGCGCGATCCGGAAACGGTCGAGCGGGCTGTCGGCATCGAGCCGGACCAGCTCGGCCACGATCTCGCCCGGCATGCGGACGACTATCTCGCGCTCGGCTTCACGCAGGTCACGCTCGGGGTCAACGGGCCGGCGTACGACCTCGGACCGGTTCGTGACTGGCTCGCCTGGCGGGACTCGGTCAACGCCGTACCGGTCGGCGGGTGAGCCGGGACCGGACCAGCGCGCGGCGCCGGTCAGCCGCGGAGTGTGGTAAGGCGCCGCTCGACGACCGGGAGGGCATCCGCGACGGTGACCGGGCGAGCCAGCTCGGCGGCGAGTGAGGTGACGCCCGCGTCGCGGATGCCGCACGGCACGATCCGGTCGTAGTGGCTCAGGTCGCAGTCGCAGTTGAGGGCGAAGCCGTGCAGGGTGACGCCGCGCGCGACCCGGATGCCGATCGCGGCGACCTTCCGGTCGGGACCGCGCTCGTCGGCCGGCACCCATACCCCGCTGCGACCCTCGACCCGGGTAGTGGCCAGGCCGAGCTCCGCGCACGAGTCGATGAGCAGCTGCTCCACCCGGCGCACGTACGCCACGACGTCGATCGGGTCCGCCAGCCTGATGATGGGGTACCCGACGAGCTGGCCGGGTCCGTGCCAGGTGATCTTGCCGCCCCGGTCCACGTCCACGACCGGGGTACCGTCCGTCGGCCGATCCCACGGCTGCGTGCGCTTGCCGGCCGTGTAGACGCTCGGGTGCTCCAGCAGCAGTACGGTCGGGGGCGCCGTACCGTCCGCGACGGCCGCCTGCAGCCGCCGCTGCTCGGCCCAGGCGGTCTCGTAGTCGATGAGCCCGGCGCGGACAACGGCCAGGTCGGTGAGGGTGCCAGTCACGCCGCCCAGCCTAGCCCGGACCCCGCCCCGCACGGGTGATCATGAGCTGGACGGTGCGACCCGGCCGGGCAAAGATGATCACCGGACGCCGCTAGCCCACGTGCCAGAGCCACACGTCGGCCACGCGTTCGGGCGGGCCCAGCAGGTCGGTCGCCACGCGCAGCAGCGCCTCCCGGTGGGCGGGCCACTTCGCGCCCATGACGTCGTCGGCCAGGACCACGATCGACGCGTGCCAGTACCGCAGATCGGCCCGCGCCTGGGCGCGGTCGGCGTCGGTCACCGGCGGCACCGCGCCGGTCTGCGCCACGGTCGCCAGCAAGGTCCCCGTCGGGCGCGGTACGGGGCCGATCCGGCCCTTGCCGTCCGGGCCACCCGGGCCCAGGAAGAACCCGGCCGGGATGCCGAACACGCCGTCCCGCCGGGCCAGCGCCGAAGCCTGCCAGCGCTGCCCGTCGGGCAGCAGGTCGGACGGCAGCGGTACGGGTACGACCGTCCCGCCCGGGTCCACATAGGACTTCCAGGCGCCGGACCTGAAGAACTGCGGCACCGGCGGCCGCTCGACGGTCAGCAACGGCAGCGGCAGCAGCGGTACGAGCGCGACGGCCAGCCCGGCGAGCCACCAGCGCCGGCGAGGTCCACTGTGGACTCTGTCGACGGTCCAGCCGAGCAGCAGCCCGATGATGGGAGTCACCACGAGGGCGAGCCGGGCCGGCAGCGCCGCGTCGAAGATCGGTAGCCGGGCGAGGAGCACGTAGGGCAGCCGTACCGCGGTGATGTCGCCGAAGACCTTGAGCCGCGGTCCGAGCGACAGCACCGCGAACACCAGCGCGGTCACGCCGAGCGCCCGGAGGACGGCCCGCCGGGCGGGATCCGCGCCGCGCCACAGGAACACGGAACAGGAAACCACCAACAACAGCAGGGGTACGCCGTAGAAGGTCGTCTCCTCGGTCGGGTTGGGCGCGAGCCGGGTGTCGAGCCCGGCGAGCCCGGCGAGCGAGCGCGTCGGGTAGGCGCCGTAGGCGGCCAGGTCCTCGCTGTGGATGCGCTGGTCGAAGCCGATGCCGTGGTACCGCTGCGGACCCAGGAAGTGCAGCCACAAGGGGTACGCGAGGAGCCCGGACGCGACCGCGCCGGCGACCCCGAGCCCGCGCAGGAACCCGCCGGCGACCTCGCGTACGGTCGCCCGCTCGGCGATCGCCCAGCCGGCCAGACCGACCAGGCAGGCGAGCGCGGTGAAGAACAGCGCCTCGGCGGCGACCGAGAACCCGGCCGCGGTGAGCAGCCCGAGAACCGCCCCGCGGCGCACCGTACGGCCGGGGTCGCGCAGCCGGAGCACCGCCCAGACGATCAGCACCATCAGCCACTGGGCGGTCCAGTTCAGGTGCGCGTTCGCGTGCGACACGAGGCCGGGCGCGAACCCGGCGAACAGGCCGCCGACCGCCGCGCCGAGCGGGGCGGCGCCGAGCCGGCGGGAGAACAGCCAGTACCAGGCGAACGCGGTCGCCGCCAGGTTCAGCGTCAGGATCACGAGGAAGGAGATCGAGGGGCCGGCCAGCCAGGTGAGCGGCGCGGCCGGCACGGCGAGCACCGTGATCGACGTGTTGACCGCCAGGTTCACCCCGTCGGGGACGTTCAACAGGTGGGTGAACAGCGGGTCCTGGCCGTACCGGACCGCGTGGCCGCCGTACGCCAGCAGCCACTCGAACAGGGCCTGGTCGCCCGGGTTGACGCCGATCGCCCGGCCGTACGGGTCGAGCCACAGGCCACTGGTGAGCCAGACCGCCACCGCGAGGCTCGCGCCGGCGACCAGCAGATCGGCGCGCCACCTCGGGCTGCGCGGGCTGGCCTGGGTCGGCGCCGGGCGGCTCGGCGGGACAGCGGG
>JAEHDK010000148.1 GCA_016880465.1 Micromonosporaceae bacterium | reverse complement strand
CGACCGGGTCCTGGTGCTCGGCTCCCGACCCGGGACCATCAAGGCCGAGTACCCGGTCGACCTGCCACGCCCGCGCCCCCGCGACGGCAAGGACTTCGACGGCCTCGTCACCACCCTCTACGCCACCATGACCGGCCGCCCCACCGCAGCCCAGGCGGCCGAACCCACCCGGCGCACGCCGGGTAACACCCCGCTGCCCGCGGCCACCGTCGACGGCGTGTCCGGCCTGGCTGAGATTCTCGCCACCCACGCGGGGCCCGTCGATGTCGCCGAGGTCGCCGACGACCTCGGCCTGGATGTCGACGACCTGCTTCCGATCGTCGAGGCGCTTGAATTGCTCGGCTTCGCCACCGTGGAAGCCCGCGATGTCGCGCTCACCGACATCGGCGTCGAGTTCGCCACCGCCGACGTGCAGAACAGCAAGGAGATCTTCGCCGCCACGGCCGCCCAGGTCCCACTGGTGCACACCATCCTCACCGGCCTGCAGGGCACCGACGACGGCACCCTGCGGGCCGGGTTCTTCCGCAACCTGCTCGCCCACCACTACACCTCCGAGCAGATCGACGCCCAGCTCGACACCGCCACCGACTGGGGCCGCTACGGCGAGCTGTACTCCTACGACGCGATCGGCCAGGAGTACCAACTCGATCCCGCCCGGCGCGTACCCAGGCTTTGAGCACGTCCACCGGCCGCTGTCCAAGGTGGACAGTGAGGGCTGACCCCGGCCCTACCGGGGACGCCGGCGCGGCGGTGATCGGAGCTGGACCGCGCGGGCCCGGCGGTGCGCCGCATACACCAGCAACACCGCGCACCCCAACTGGGCCGTCCCCGTCATCGGGGTGGGCTTGGCCGCCACCACCACGCTCAGCCCGATGTTGACCGCCGCGAGCGCTGCGACCAGCAGCGGGAACCGCCACCACCGCCACGGCCGCGCCGGTGGACGGTCCGCCACCAACGCCACCCCGGCGGCCAACCCCAGCGTCGCCAGCGCCGCCACCACCCCCACGCCGTCAGGCACCATTACAGCCTCCTGGCTCGCGGGCGCCGGCTGCCAGCCAACGCCCCCCGGGACCCTGGACCGACCGCACGGTCAGTCCATCGGGTTTCCCGTTCCCGCCACCGGGTTGAGCGTGATCAGCACAATGACCACGATGATCCACGCCAGGGCCAGCAACAACACCAGCACCGGCAGCTGGCGGCGTAGCCACCGCAGTGTCGTTAGCACCACACCGCCCTTCCGCCGCAGGAACCGGCCGCGACGCGCTCACCGCAGTCTGCCGCTGTTTGCGCCTGCACGCAAATAGCGCCGGGCTGCGGCCCGGCGGTCAGGGCAGCCGCGACGTCCACACCAGGCTCGACCCGGCCGCGGTCAGGGCGAACAGCAGGCCGGCACCGACGTACCAGGCCCACACCTCCCGCGACTGGGTGCGGTGGCCCAGTGACGAGCCCATGTCGGCGTACACGGCGCGCAGCTCGTCCTCCGAGGCTGCCTCGTAGAAGTGGCCGCCGGTCAGCTCGGCCAGGCTGGCCAGGGCCTGCCGGTCCACCGGCACCCGCTGCAGCTGCCCGCCGATGTCGACGCTGCCCTCGTCGGTGCCGAACGCGACCGTCGAGACCGGCACGTTCGCCGCCGCCGCCGCGGCGGCGGCCTCCTCGATCGGCCTGCCGTACGTGCGGTAGCCGTCGGACAGCAGCAGGATCCGCGCCGGCGGCGACCCGCCCGCCCCGTCGGCCGGCACCGCCGCGATCGCGTCCAGAGCGGTGAACACCGCCTCCCCGGTCGCGGTCGCCTCGGCCAGCTGCAACCCGTGGATCGCCGCGTGCACCGCGTCGCGGTCCTTGCCCGGCGACACAAGGACCGTGGCCGTCTTCGCGAACGACACCAACCCCACGTTGTACTCGGCCGGCACCTGGCCGACGAACGACGTGGCCGCCTCCTGCGCCGCGGCCAGCCGGCTCGGCGCCACATCCGTGGCCTGCATCGACAGCGACACGTCGATACACAACACCACCGTGGCCCGCTCCAGCGGAACCTCGACGTCCACCGCCGGGCGGGCCATCCCGAGTACCAGCGCCAGCATCGACAGCAGCGCCGCGCCCGCGGACAGGTGCCGGCGGCCACCCAAACCGTGGGGTGCGATCGCCCGCAGCAGCTCCACGTTGGAAAACCGCACCGCCACCACCCGGCGGCGCCACTGCCGCCACACATACGCACCGGCGACCGCCAGTACCGGCAGCACCGCCAGCAACCACCCCGGCTGCAAGAACCTGATCACCGCCGGGTCCCGTGCCCGCCGGCTGTCGTGGCGAGGCCACCGGTCGCAACGGGGCAGTGCGCCCGTCGACGCCAGATCCATGCTTGCGCGTCCACGCAAGTAAGAGTACGCGCGAAACCGGACCCGTAACCCGACCACGGTGAATCACGCCCACGCGCGGGGACGGCTACGCCAGGGCACCATCGACGCGGTCAAGGTCGTCCCACCAGGACGCGAGGATCTGCGTGAGGCGGTCCCGGTGGGTCCAGACCATGTTGTGCCCGGCATCGGCAGCGGCGGACCGCCGCCGGTGCCGGGGCGGGCCAGCACCGCAGCGAACCGGCGCATGCCCAGCAGACGCACCAGGCGCGGCGCCAGCCAGCCCTCGATGCGCTCGCGGCCGGTGGCGGTGTTGTAGGCGTATGTGGCTACCAGGGCCAGCGACCGGACCAGGCCGGCGGCGTCGCGGGTGAGTTGCTGGGCGACGCAGCCGCCGTGCGAGTACCCCATCACATGCGCGTCGCGGATGCCGCGCGCCCGCAGCGCGGCGGCGAGGTGGGCGGCCATCGCCTCGACCGGGTACGGGCCGGGCACGCCCCGGCTGCGGCCGTGGCCGGGCAGGTCGGGCACGACCAGCCGGAATCGGTCCTCCGGCGGCTCGGCCAGCCACCGCAACATCTCCCCGGTGGCCATCAGCCCGTGCACCAACACCACCGGCGGCCATGGCCCCGCTCATCGAGGAACAGCACGTCATCGGCGATGCGGGCCACCTCCCTCCCGGCACAGACGAACCGCTACAGCCAGCCGGAGCGGCGGAACACCCGGTACAGGATGACCGCGGAGGCGAGCATGACCAGCAGCACGGCCGGGTAGCCGTAGCGCATTTGCAGCTCCGGCATGTAGTTGAAGTTCATGCCGTAGATGCCGGCGATCGCAGTCTGGGTGGCGGCGATCGCCGCCCACGCGGCGATCTTGCGCATGTCGTTGTTCTGGTCGACGGTGACCTGCGTCAACCGTGCCTGCAGGATCGAGTTGAGCAGGTCGTCGTAGGCGGCGATACGTTCCACCACGCGGGTGAGGTGATCGTTGACCTCACGCAGGTAGCGCCGCAAGCCTTTGGGTACGAGGTCGCGGCCGTCCACGATCGCGGCCATCGGCCGCTGCAGTGGCACCACCGCCCGCTTGAACTCCACCAGCTCCCGCTTGAGCTGGTAGATATGTGCGATGCGGCTGCTGGTCTGGCGGGCGAACACGTGCGACTCCAGCGCGTCCAGGTCCGCCTCGATCGCCGTCGACACATCCAGGTACGTGTCGACCAGCCGGTCGCACACGGCGTAGGCCACCGCCCACGGGCCCTGCCCGAGCAGGTCGGGCCGGGCTTCCAGATCGGCGCGCACCGCCGTCAACGCGCCCGGGGCGCCGTGACGTACGGTGACCACGAATCGGGCGCCGATGAACATGAGGATCGTGCCGGTCTCCACCACCTCGGTGGTCTCGGTCAGCTCGGGATGCTCGACGTAGCGGGCCGTGCGCAGCGCGAAGAACGTCACCTCCCCGTACCGGTCGATCTTCGGGCGGGTGTCGCCGGTCAGGGCGTCCTCCACCGCCAGTTCGTCGAGCCCGAACACCTCGGCCACGTCGGCCAGTTCGGCCGCGGTCGGCTCGTGCAGTCCCAACCACACAAACCCCTCGCCCTGGCGTACCGTCTCGAACGACTCCCGGTAGCCGGCCCCGCCCGGCTGGCGCATCCCGTCGACGTACACGGCGCAGTCCACCACCGACGCGCCGGCCGGCCGCGGCGGCGGCTGGACGGACCGGTTCCCGTCCGGGCCGATGACCCGGCCGACCACCCGTTTCAGCGGTGCTGTCCAGACCCGCGCCGCGCGCCGGTCACTGTCGCCCGCCTGGTCGCGATCCGCCACCACGGTCTCCTCTCGCCACATCGCGTGCGCCGTGCTTCCGCCCGTCATCGGGGTATCTGCTGAGCCTGCCGCTACTTGCGGCTCGACGCAAACACGCTACGATCATCTCGCTCGGCGCCAACCGCGCGCTCAGCGCCCGGACGCGCGCGCCCGGACGTGCGCGCAAGCCGCAGCCGCGACGACGCAGGGAGGTGGGGCCGCATGGACAGCAGCCAACCTCCCAGTTCCCGCTGACGCCTGGACCGGCCCAATCTCGGCTGCCTGCCGGCGGGCATCGCCGGGCGTACGGCACATCCAGTTCGTCGATCCACGTCCAGTCGTGGAGGTGCTGTCTTGTCTGACCGGTTCACCCGTACCCGTACCCCGGCGCGGCGGTTCCTGCGCCGCAACGGTGACCACCACCCGCCGCCGGCCCCGCCCGAGCTGTCCATGGACCCCCGCGCCGCCGCCGAAGCCCCACCCGCCGAGCAGAGCGTGGTCAGCTCGGCCATCTACCGCAACGGACGCCGGATTGATAGCCCACCCACCCTCGCCGGGACCTACCAGCGGCTGCGCGAGCAGCCCGACGCAATGGCCTGGATCGGCCTGTACCGGCCGGCCGACGCGCAACTGCTGGCCGTCGCCGAGGAGTTCGGACTGCACGAACTGGCCATCGAAGACGCCATCGTCGCCCACCAGCGGCCCAAGCTGGAACGCTACGGCGACACCCTCTTCGTCGTCCTGCGCGCCGCCCGCTACCTCGACGACGTCGAAGAGGTCGACTTCGGCGAGATCCATGTCTTCGTCGGCCCCAACTTCGTCCTCACCGTCCGCCACGGCCCGGCCGGCGACCTCGCCGCCGTACGCCACCGACTGGAAGACGAACCCGACCTGCTCGCCCGCGGCCCCGAGGCCGTCCTGTACGCCATCCTCGACTCCGTCGTCGACGGCTACGCCCCGGTCGTGGCCGGGCTGCAGCACGACATCGACGAAATCGAAACCGAGGTGTTCCGCGGCGACCCGAAAGTCTCCCGGCGCATCTACGAACTCTCCCGCGAAGTCATCGAGTTCCAGCGCGCCACCCGCCCGCTGCTGGACATCCTGGCCGGGCTGGCCGCCGGGTTCGACAAGTACAACACCGACGAGGAACTACGCCGCTACCTCGCCGACGTGGCCGACCACGCCACCACCGCAACCGAACGCGTCGACGGCTTCCGCCAGACCCTCGCCGACATCCTCACCCTCAACGCCACCCT
>JAEHDK010000147.1 GCA_016880465.1 Micromonosporaceae bacterium | reverse complement strand
CCACCCCCGTCGTGCAACAGGATTATCGAACCGGCCCGCGCGTGAGACAGCACCCGGTCGATGATCACCTGGGTGCCGGGGCGGGACCAGTCCTGCGGGTCGACGTCCCAGTACATCGACGTCATGCCCATTTCTGCGGCGATGTCGACGGCTCGCTGGGTGAAGTTGCCGCCCGGGTGGCGGAAGTAGGAGATCGGCACGCCCGGGACGGCCCGGTGGATGGCGTCGTTCGTCCGCTGGAGCTCGGACCTGATCTCCGCGTCCGACTTCTGGCCGAGCGCTTGGTCGTGCGAGTACGAGTGGTTGCACAGCGTGTGGCCCTCGCGCACGATGCGCTGGATCAGCGCCGGGTACACGGCGGCCTGCTTGCCAAGGACGCAGAACGTCGCCTTCACCCCGAGTTCGCGCAGCATGTCGAGGGTCGCCGTGGTGCCGAGGTACGTCGGCCCGTCGTCGAACGTGAGCGCGATGCCGTCGCTACCGGTCTTCCGGATCGCCCCGAAGAGGCCGGTGGGCACCGACGGCCGGGGCGCCGGTGAGGTGGGCCGGGCCGGCGGGCGGGTGGTCGGCGGGCGCCGGCTCGGCGTACTGGTCGGCGGTGGCCCCGGAGTGGGTGACACGGGCGGGGGCTTGACGGGCCGCGGCGACGGGGTGCCGGACGGCGCCGACGGTGTTGCCGACCGGCCGGGTCCCGGATGTGCGACCGGCACCGTACGTATGATCAGCTGACTACCGGCAGCAACCGCGAGGGCGAGCCCGCACGCCACCACCGCAACGATGCCCAATCGTCGCCCCGTCATCTGCCCTCCCCAGTCGGCGCCGCCACGCAGGCGTACACCGTAGCGGAGTGGCGCGACCTGCACAGACCGCTGTTCGAGCAGCCACCGGTGACGTTGTCGTACGGGCAAGGCAGGATCGCCAGCATGATCGGACGTTGGCACGGCCTGGTGATCGACTGCCCGGAGCCGGGCGCACTCGCGGCGTTCTACCAGAAGCTGCTCGGCATGCAGCGGGTGCAGGACGAAGGCACCTTCGTGGTGATCGGCGACGCGGCCGACCGGCCCGGCGTCGCCTTCCAGCAGATCCCGGACCTGCGCATGCCACAGTGGGGCGATCCGGATCGGCCGCAGCAGATGCATCTGGACGTGCGAGTCGACGACCTGGACGAGGCCGAGGAGCGGGTGCTGGGCCTCGGTGCCCGCCGGCTGCCGGGCGGCGGCGAACGGTTCCGGGTCTATGCCGACCCGGCCGGCCACCCCTTCTGCCTCGTCCGCTGGTGAGTCAGGCGCCGCGAGTCACCCGCCGGGTTGGGGCGCGGCGTCCACGACGGTCTTCTTGACCGCGGCCTGCACCTCGGTCGGCGTGGTGGCCCGCAGGCTGCTGACATTGCTCGCGGTACCCGGCTGGCCCACGACCACGAACCGGGTGTGCGGGTACTCCCCGGCGCCCTGCCGGGCGGCGGCGACCGGTACGTCGCCCACCGCGAAGATCACGTCGCACCGGCCCTGTGCCAGGGTGGCGAGAAACGTCAACGCGTTGGCGGTGGTCTGCGCGCCGATCACCGGCAGGTACTGCACCTTGGCCTGGGTAGCCAGCGACGCGTCCTGGAGGCCGGCCCAGACCGGCGCGGCCTCCGGACCGGCGATCCCGCGGTCGTCGGCGAGCAGGCAGGCGGTGAAGTCGAGGTACTGCCGCTCCCGCGGCGGGTCCACCCGCGGCGCGGGAGCCGGCCACACCAGCCACGTCACGAGTCCGGCGACCACGGCGGACAGCGCGACCGCCAGCAGGACGATCGTGCGTCGGTTCGGCCTCACGTCGCCTGAGGGTACGGCGTCCACTTCGATTGCGCGACCTCGATGTCGTGCCGGTCCGCGCCAGCCGCCGCGAACGCGAGCAGGCGGGCCCCCTCCCCGGCCAGCTCCCTAGTGTCCGTTGTGGACAGTGGGCGGAGCGGCTCCACCAGGAGAGTGGCGCCGCCCCGGTGCCGGGCCATCCGCCAGGTGGCCGCGACGAACCCGTCGACGAGTACGGTGCCCAGGATGATCCCGTTGCCGGTGAAGACCTGTGGTGCGTGCCCGTCGGCCAGGATCCGGCCGCGATCGGCGTGGGCCATCAGCGCGTTGTCCCACTCCGGCAGGAACCGTACGGGCGCCGGCGTCTCCGGGTGCGGGCGCGGCGCGTCGGGCAGGTCGTACAGCAGGCGCCCGCGTTCGTCGCGGAACGACACGAGATCGGGCAGGCTGTCGAAGATCGAACGCAGCCTGGTGAGGCCCGACCACTTCTGCATATCGGCGACGGTCGCGGGGCCGAACGCGGCGAGGTACCGCCGTACCACGGTGTCCGGCGCGGCCGCGGGGGCCAGCGGCCGGCCGAGCCACCGTTCGGCGGTGGTGTGCGCCACCGGGCCGTTCGTCCCCCAGATGCCGCGCGGAGTCACCTGTACCAGCGGCAGGAGGGCGCGGACGGCGACCGCCAGCGTGTCGCCGCGGCGGTCCGGCCAACGTTCGCCGAGCAGGGCGCCCAGCTCGGCGAACGTACGGGGAGCCTCGTCGACGAGCGCGCGGGCGACGTCCGCCAGCTCGGCAAGGTCGACGCCGGCCAGCTCGCGCCCGTTCGCGCCGCCGAGTCCGCGGGCGATCACCGGCTGGAGCAGCGGCCGCAGCGCGAGCGCGTCCCGCGCGCTGACGAGGTGCAGGGTCGACCGCAGCAACGCGATGCGGACCACCGCGCGTTCGTGCAGGAGCCGGCTCAGGTCCTCCGGCTGGAACCCGGCCACCCTGGTCCACAGCCCGACGTAGGGCGGGTGTGGGGCCTGGGACTGCATGCCGACCAACCACTCGATCGCGTCGGCCACGCCGAGCCGCCCGCGGTCCAGCAGCAGCTGGCGGGCGAGCAGGGCGCGGTTGAGCGCGCGCCGGTCGAGGACCTCGCTGGCGACCACGCCCGTACGCTAGCCGCCGCCGCGGACAGGTCCGGCCCGCGATGGCACACTGGCCGGGTGATCCAGACCTCGGCGCGGCTCCTGCGGCTGCTCTCGCTGCTGCAGATGCGGCGCGACTGGGCGGGCGGGGAGCTGGCCGGCCGGTTGGGGGTGGATATCCGTACCGTCCGGCGCGACGTCGAGAAGCTACGAGGTCTCGGGTACCCGGTCGAGGCGCGGTCGGGTTCCGCCGGCGGGTACCGGCTCGGCGCCGGCGCGGCGTTGCCACCGCTCCTGCTCGACGACGACGAGGCGGTGGCGGTCGCCGTCGGGCTGCGTACCGCGGCCGGCGGTACGGTCACCGGCATCGAGGAGACCTCGGTCCGCGCGCTGGCCAAGCTCGAACAGGTGCTGCCAGCCCGGCTGCGGCACCGGGTGACGACGCTGCAGTCGGTCACCGTACCGCTCACCGGCGGCGGGCCACAGGTCGATCCGGACACGCTCACGGTCGTGGCCACGGCCTGCCGGACGCACGAGCGGCTCCGGTTCGACTACCGCCAGCACGACGGTCAGGCCAGCGTACGGGTGACGGAGCCGCACCGGCTGGTACACACCGGGCGGCGGTGGTACCTCGTGGCGTGGGACGTCGACCGCGGCGAGTGGCGTACGTTCCGGGTCGACCGGCTGACTCCGCGCATGCCGACCGGCCCGCGGTTCGCCCCGCGGGAGCCGCCCGAGCCCGACGCCGCGGGGTTCACGTCCCGGTCCGTGTCCACCGGTCCGTACCGGTACCAGGCCCGGCTGCTCCTGCAGGCCCCGGTGGCCACGGTGGCCGAGGTGGTCAGCCCGACCTCCGGCACCCTCGAGGCGCTCGACGAGCACACCTGCCTCTTGCACACCGGGGGTTATTCGCTGGACGCGATCGCCTTCCACACCGCGCTGATCGGCTGCGACTTCGAGGTGCTGGAACCGCCCGAACTCGTGGACCGGGTGCGGATCCTCGGGGAACGGCTGTGCCGTGCGGCGAATTCTTCCGGTGACGCTGGGTAACCCTCCTGCAGGTGCGGTTCATGACCGCGCGGCACCAAGAGGAGCTCCCTGCGCAAGGAGGCCGCCATGACCAAGACAGCCGCCCGTACCGTCCGGTTGCCTTCCGGCGAGATGATCTCGGTGCTCGGGCAGGGTACGTGGGGGATGGCCGAGGACCCACGCCGGCGGGAGGAGGAGATCGCCGCGCTGCGCCTCGGCATCGATCTTGGCATGAGCGTCGTCGACACCGCGGAGACGTACGCCGACGGCGGGAGCGAGCAGCTCGTCGGCGAGGCGATCGCGGGCCACCGCAACGAGGTGTTCCTGATCAGCAAGGTACGGCCGGAGAACGCGACGGTGGCCGGTACGATCGCCGCCTGCCAGGCCAGCCTCGACCGGCTGAACACAGACTGGCTCGACATGTACCTGTTGCAGCGGCGCGGCGACGTACCGCTGGAGGAGACGGTCGAGGCGTTCACCCGGCTCATGAACGACGGCCTGATCCGGCACTGGGGGGTCAGTAACTTCGATGTCGGCGATCTGGTCGAGCTGACCAGCATGCCGCCCGGCCGGGCGGTGGAGGCCGACCAGGTGCTCTACAACGTCGGCCGGCGCAGCATCGAGTGGGACCTCCTGCCGCTGTGTGTGGAGGCCGGTCTGCCGATCATGGCGTACTCGCCGTTCGAGCGCGGTCGGCTCCTCCAGCATCCGGTGCTCTCGCGGATCGCCGGCCAGCACGAGGCGACGCCGTCGCAGGTGGCGCTCGCCTGGATCCTGCGGCTGGACGGCGTCGCCGCGATCCCGCGCGGCAACGGCCCGCGCCAGGTACGAGAGAACCAGGCCGCGCTGGACCTGCGGCTGAGCCAGGAGGACCTGGCCGCGCTGGACGACGCGTTCCCGCCGCCGGAGGGGTCCGAGCCGCTCGGCGTGCTCTGAGGGGCCCGGTGTCAGGCCGCGCTGACGGCCTGGGCCAACACCGCCGGGTCGACGTTGCCGCCGGTCAGCACAGCGGCGGTCCGACCCGCCGGCAGGTCGTCCCGCCGGTACAGGTATGCGGCCGGGGCCACCGCACCGGTCGGCTCGACGACCAGCCGGGAGTCGCGGGCAATCCGACCCACCGTCGCGGTGATCTGTTCCTCGGTCACCGTCACGATGTCGTCCAGGTGGGCGCGCAGGTGGGTGAACGTCAGCTCGGACAGGTTGGTACGCAGGCCGTCCGCGATCGTCGCGTGGGTCTGCTCGACCGGCCAGACAATCACTCGGCCGGCCCGCAGGCTCTGCTGAGCATCGGCGGCTAACTCCGGCTCCACCCCGATGACGGCCGCCGACGGGCGGATCGCCTTCACCGCCGTCGCGACGCCCGCCGCGAGCCCGCCACCGCCGACCGGTACCAGGACCACGTCCACATCGGACAGCTCCGCAAGGATCTCCAGGCCGACGGTACCCTGCCCGGCGATCACGTGCGCGTGGTCGAAGGGCGGGATGTGGTTGAGACCCCGGTTCTCGGTCAGTTCGTTCACGGTGTCCACCCGCTTGGCCGGGTGTACCAGCACGACCTGGGCACCCAGCGCCCGGACCGCGGCCACCTTGACCGGTTGGGCCACCTCGGGCATGACGACGACGCACGGTACGCCGAACGCCCGCGCTGCGTACGCCAGCGCCTGTCCGTGGTTGCCGGACGAGTGCGTCACGAGCCCGGCGGCGCGCCGGTCGGCCGGCAACGAGGCCACCGCGTGGTACGCGCCACGGATCTTGAAGGAACCCGTCGGCTGGAGGCTCTCCGCCTTCAGCCACAGGTCACCGGCCCACGGTGCGGCCAGCAGCGGTGTCCGTACCGCCACCCCGGCGATCGAGTCAGACGCGGCGTACACGTCGTCGAGGCTGATCAAGTCCATCCCGCCATCCTGCCGCAGCAGGCTACCTGAGCGTCTGCCCGGTCTCCGGGTCGAAGAAGTAGAGCCGCTCCGGGTTCACCGCGAGGTCGAGCGGTTCCCCGATGGACACCGGGTGGTCGCCCGGTACCCGTACCGTGAACCGGGCCTTCTCCTCGGGCAACAGCAGCGCGTCGTCGGCGGTGCGGGCAGCCACCGCGGCCCGCGTCGCATCCGTGTCGACGCGCGGCGCGTTGATGTCGATGATCAGGTTGCGCTCGTCCCCGAGCTCCTCGACCACGTCCGGTACGGCGCGCAGAGTGGGCCAGCCGTTACTCTCGGCCACGCCGAAGCCGGTCGGCCGGATGCCGAGGATGACCTGCCGGTCGGCGGTCGCCAGCGACGAGCCGGCCGGCAGCGGTACGCGTAGGTCCGCGAAGTGGGCCGCCCCACCGGATACCGAGGCCGCGACGAAGTTCATGGACGGCGAGCCGATGAACGCCGCGACGAACAGGTTGACCGGGTGCCGGAAGAGGTGCTGCGGTGTGTCGCACTGCTGCAGTACGCCGTCGCGCAGGACCGCGACGCGCTGGCCGAGCGTCATCGCCTCGACCTGGTCGTGGGTCACGTAGACGGTGGTCGTGCCCAACCGCTGGTGCAGCCGCGACAGCTGGGCGCGCATGCTCACCCGTAGCTTCGCGTCCAGGTTGGACAGTGGCTCGTCCATGAGGAACGCCTTGGGTTCCCGTACGATGGCCCGGCCCATCGCGACGCGCTGCCGCTGGCCGCCGGAGAGCGCGGCGGGGCGCCGGTCGAGCAGGTGCTCCAGGCCCAGCACCTCGGCCACCTCCGCGACCCGCCGATTCCGCTCCGGCCGGCCGGTGTGCCGCATGCGCAGGCCGAAGCCGAGGTTGCGCCGTACGGTCATCCGCGGGTAGAGCGCGTAGCTCTGGAACACCATGGCCACGTCCCGCTCCTGCGGCAGCCGGCTCGTGACGTCCTGGTCGCCGAGCCAGATCCGGCCACCGGAGACCGCCTCCAGCCCGGCGATCATCCGGAGCAGCGTCGACTTGCCGCAACCGGACGGCCCGACGAGGACCACGAACTCGCCGGGCCGGACGTCCAGGTCGACCCGGTCGACCGCCAGCACGCCACCGCGGAACCGCTTGCTGACCTGCTCCAGCCGGATCCCGGTCGCCTCCGGCCGGGCCCGCTGCAGCGGTATGTTGGCGGCCTGCGGGCGCGTTCCTGGCAGGGGTGCGTTCATCGCGGCTCCTTCAGCCCTTGAGCGCGCCGGCCATCAAGCCGCGCATGAAGAAACGACCCAGCACGACATACACGAGCAGGGTGGGCAGGCAGGCGAGCAGCCCGCTCGCCATCACCTCGTGGAAGGGCACCTGCTGGCCGCCCGCGATGTTGTTGAGCGCCACCGTCACCGGCCAGTTCTCCTTGGAGGTGAGCATCACGCCGAACAGGAAGTCGTTCCAGGACGACGTGAACTGCCAGATCATCGCGACCGCGAACGCCGGCGGGGCGATCGGCAGCGCGACGTAGGCCAACGTGCGCAGCATCCCGGCACCGTCCACCTTGGCCGCGTCGATCAGCTCGTCGGAGATGCCGGCGAAGTAGCTCCGGAAGATCAACGTGGTGATCGGTAGGCCGTAGATGACGTGCACCAGGATCAGCCCGTCGAGCCCGCCCTGCATGCCGAGGTCCCGCATGGTCCGCACCATCGGGATCAGGATCGCCTGGTACGGAATGAACATGCCGAACAGGATGAGCGGAAATACGATATCGGCGCCCGGGAAGCGCCACTTCGACAGCACGAACCCGTTGGCCGCGCCGAGGACCGACGAGATGATGCTGACCGGTACGGCCAGCAGCACGCTGTTCACGAGTCCGGGCCGCAGCTTCGGCCACACCTCCCGGAACCCGTTCAGCGAGAGCGACTGTGGCAGCTCCCACATCCGCGAGACGCTCACCTGCACCGGGTCCTTGAGCGCGGTAACCACGAGTACGTAGACCGGCATGAGGAAGAAGCAGGCGAACGCGAACAGCAGCAGGTACCGGCCGACCTGGAGAGGCCGTGCCCACCGCGACTCGATCCGTACCGGACCGGTCGCCGTACGGGTCGTCATGAGCGCCGCTCCGCTCGGACCGAGTACCAGATGTACGGGATGATGACGACGGCGACCCCGGCGAGCAGCAGCATGGCGATCGCCGCACCCCGGCCGTAGAAGCCGCCCTCGAACGTCGTGAACCACATGAACAGCGCCGGAGTGTCGATCTTCAGGCTCTTGAGATCCATCGCGTAGATGAGATCGAACGTCTTCAGCGAGATGTGCGCGAGAATCACCAGCGCGCTCATGGTAACCGGTAGCAACATCGGGCGTACCACGTGCCACAGGACCTGCGGCTCGCGGGCGCCGTCGACGCGGGCCGCCTCGCGCAGGTCGTCGGGTACGCCACGGATGCCGGCCAGGAAGAGTGCCATGACGTACCCGGAGAGCGCCCAACCCGCGGGCAGCGCGACGGCCGCGATGGCCCACCCGGAGTCGGACTTGAACCAGTCGTTCGCCAGGAATCCCAGCCCGCTGGCGGAGAACAGCTTGTTGAGCCCGGTGAGCTGGGTACCGGTGCCATTGGACAGCAGCCAGCGCCAGACGATCGCGATCGCGATGAACGAGATCGCCATCGGGAAGATGAAGACGCTCCGGAAGAACGACTCGCCGCGCACCCCCCGGTCGAGCAGCAGCGCCATCACGAGCCCCGCGATCAGCGAGCCGGCCACGAAGACAGCGGTGAAAATCAATACGTTCTGGGTGTCGATACCGAACCGCTGGCCGGTGACCCCGCGCTCGTCGGCGAGCTCGCGGTAGTTGTCGAACCCGACGTAGTCGCCCGTCAGGTTCCGACCGCGCGCGCTGGTGAACGACAGGTTGGCCGTCCAGCCCATGAAGCCGTACACGAAGATACCCAGGACTATCAGGGACGGTGCCACGAGGAGCAGCCCGGGGCCCCACTGCCGGATCTGTCGCACGGCACCTCCTTGCTCAGCGGCCGGCCCGCGTACCGTTTCTGGCACGCGGACCGGCCACAGCGCAATAGCTAGACCTACTTGTTCTTCTCGTACGACGTCTTCACCGCGGTGCCGAACGCGGCCGCGTCGCCGTTCTTGACGAACAGGCCGAGCGCGGTGTCGATCTCGGCGTTCCAGGCGTCGTTGGCGACGACGCCGTGGGTCAGCGAGCCGACGACCTTGGTGCTGGGGTTGGTCCAGTCAGTCAGCGCCGTCGCGAGGTAGCCGGTGTACTTCGACTTGTCCGCGTCGGTACGCGCCGGGATCGAACCCTTGAGCGGGTTGAACGCGTCCTGGCCTTCCTTCGAGCCGCACAGCGTCAGCCAGATCTCCGCCGCCGCCTTGTGCGGCGCGCCGACCGGCAGCGTGAAGCTGTCCGACAGGAAGTTGTAGACACCGTCGGTGCCGGGCGAGTTGACGACGTTCCAGCCGTCCTTGTACGTGAGCTTCTTGTCGCCCTTCAGGTACGCGGCGGCCCAGTCGCCCATGACGTTGTAGACAGCCGCACCCTCGATGACCCGGTCCATCGCGGGCTGCCAGTCGGCACCGGCGGAGGCGATGTCCGAGTAGGAGATGATCTTCGTGTACTTCTGCAGCGCGGCGGTCACGTCGGCGCCGGTCCAGTCGGTCTTGCCGTTCCACAGGCCGGTGTACTTGTCGACACCCAGCTCGCCGAGCAGCACGTTCTCCAGCAGGTGCTTCTGTGTCCACGCCGGGCCGATCGAGATGGCGGTCTTGCCCTTGGCCTTGATCGCGGCCGCCTGGACGAGGAACTCGTCCCACGTCTTCGGCGGGGCGGCGATGCCGAGATCAGTCAGCGTCTTCGGGATGAACCACATGAGGTTGGACCGGTGGATGTTCACCGGCACCGAGTAGATCTTGCCGTTGCTGGTGATCGTGTCGATCAGACCCTTGGGGAACAGCGTGTTCCAGCCGTTGCGCTGGTACAGGTAGGTCAGGTCCTCGACGTCACCGTTCTTGATGTCGGTGGCGATCTCCTGGCCGGCGTGTCGCTGGTATGAGTCCGGTGGGTTGTTCGCCGCGAGCCGGGTCGCCAGCTGGGCCTTGGCGTTGGTGCCGGCGCCGCCGGCCACGCCCGAGTTCTCGAATGTGATCTCCGGATGCTGTGTCTTCAGCAGGGCGATCATCGCGTTGAGCCCGTCCGCCTCACCCGGGCCGACCCACCAAGACATGACCTCGACCTTGTCGACCTTGGGCTCGTTGGATCCGCCAGAGTCCTTCGAACAGGCCGACGTCGCGACGAGCGCGCCAGCCACGGTCAAGGCGAGGAAGGCTCTACGACTTCTCCGCATGACACCTCCCCTTGTCAAGCCGCCCGACTCGGGTCGGCGTTCTGGGCGCGGCGGTGCCGGCGTTTGGCGCAGGGGTTGACGGCCCCAGCCGCATCATGTTTCGCACACTTCACCTATCGATCACTTCTGTCAACGGCACTAGGTCCTTCCGTAACCTAGCCGTGACATCAGGAAAGAGCGCGTCATCACGTGACCGTCTTGAGCGGGTTCTCCCCATCAGTTCACGTAACCTTTGACAAAATCCCAAGCCGCTGGAAGGATCCGGCACCGTGACTGTTGTGCCGCTACCGGCCACCCAACTCTGGGGCACCGGACTCGCGGGCAACCCGCGCCGCGTGGCCGACGCGTTGCGGACCCTGGGCCCATGTACGCGGGCCGAGCTGGTTGCGGCCACCGGCCTGTCCCGGCCCACGGTCACCGCGACGGTCGCCGAGCTGTCGAGCGCCGGACTGGTGACCGAGGGTGTCGGTAACGGCGGCCGGCTCGGTGGCGGCCGGCCGGCGTCGGTGGTCCGGCTGACCCGGTCCGCCGGGCTCGCCGTCGGCGTCGACATCGGGCGCCGGCACGTCCGGGTGGCGATCGCCGAGCTGAGCCACCAGATCCTGGCCGAGCAGGAGGTACGGCTCGTCGAGGACGCCGACGACAACCCGAAGCCGGTCCTGGATCTCGCCGCCGACCTGGTCGGCCGAGTGCTGCACGAGGTGTGCGCGGCGGGTACCGACGTGGTCGGCATCGGGTTGGGCATCCCGGCGCCGATCACGCTCGCCGGCCGGATCGGGTCACCCATGCTGCTGCCGGGCTGGGAGCACCTCGCCCCGGCCGCGGAGTTCGCCGACCGGCTCGGCGTACCGGTCCTGCTCAACAACGACGCCAACCTGGGCGCCCTCGGGGAGTACCGGTGGGGTGCCGGTCGCGGCTGTCCGGTACTCGTCTACGTCAAGCTCGCCACCGGCATCGGTGCCGGCATCGTGCTCGACGGCCGGCTCTTCGTCGGCAGTGCCGGTACGGCCGGCGAGCTGGGTCACGTGACGATCGACGCTCGCGGTCCGGTGTGCCGGTGCGGCAACCGCGGCTGCGTCGAGCTGTCGGCCGGCGGTCGCGCGCTGCTCGAGCAGGCCCGGCTGACGTACCCCGAGCTCGCCGACGTGTCCGACCTGATCCGGATGGCCAACGCGGGGGACCCCGGTTGCCGGCGGCTGCTGAGCGACGCCGGCGCGCTGATCGGCATCGCCCTGTCCGGTCTGGTGAACCTCATCAACCCCGATCGGATCGTGGTGGGTGGCGAGCTCGGCGGCGCCACCGACCTGATGCTCGAACCGATGCGCCGTGGGCTGGCCGAGTCCGCCATGCCGGCCGCGGTCACCGCGGTCCAGGTGACCCGCGGTGAGCTGGCGGACCGGGCGTGCGCGCTGGGCGGCGTGGCGGTCGTCCTGCGCGGCGCGCCTACGCGCTAGCCGGCGGGCCGGCCCGCCGCCCACACTTCGACCGGGCGGGGAGGTGTTCAGTACCCCTGGGCGTACGACCCGACGGTCCTGCGGATCCGGTACCCCGACGGCACCGTGGTCGAGTACGCCCT
>JAEHDK010000146.1 GCA_016880465.1 Micromonosporaceae bacterium | reverse complement strand
GGTCGAGCTCGCCGGCCGCGGTGGTACGGCGGGACCGCGCAGCACGTCGACGGGTACGTCGCCGACCCGGTCCGCGCGCAGCCACCGCGCGTCGCTGCCGGCCAGCAGGTCGGCCGCGTCGGGTCGGTCCGCGGCCACAGCGAACAGGAGGAGCAGCAGCGCGTCGAGCGGCGAGCTCTGCGGGCCGGTGGGGCCGAACGGGCGCACCCGCCAACCATCCGCCGGGGGCGGCAGGGGCGGTACCGGGGCATCGGGCACGGCCGGCGTGGTTGACGTGGGGTTGGCCGCCGGTACCGGCGAGGTGGTCGGTGTCGCACCGGACCCGGCGCTCGATGCGGTGCTCTTGGTGCCGCCCGAGCCGGTGGCCGGTCTGGCCGCCGATGTTCCGGCCGCCGTACCCGACCGGCCCGGGCGTACGGCCACCGCACCGGGCACCGCCTGGATGAGCCCGTCGGACGGGCCGGGCGCGGTACCCGTAACGGAGAGGTAGACGAGCGGGCGGCGCCAGTCGATCCAACCGGCGAGCCGTAGCTCCTCGCTGCCACGGCCCAGCGTGCCCCGCAGGCCGGCCCGCGCGTCGGTGTAGTTGAGCAGTCGCATGCTGGCCAGCCGGCCAGCTTCGGCCGTGGACAACGGGCGACTGGCGTCGGTCGGCTGCGTCGGGGTCGCTCCGCAGGACACCAGGCCCGTGGCCAGGCCGGCAGCCGAGCCGAGCACGAGGCACCCGGTGATTCCCATCGTCAGCGCACGACGGTGTCGGGGTATGGAGAACCTCACGGGGTGTTGAACGCGTGGATCGGACAGAGGTGACGTGCGGTGTCGATATCTGCCGGCCGACCCGAAATGCCTGGCCGTGGATTGTCGACAAGGAGTGGCGAGCCCGAAGAGTCAGGGCGCTCGCGGCGGCCGGTGCGCGCTTCCGCGCCCCGCGCTGGTGCGCTCCGCCGGCCGGCGGATGTCACCGCGGCCAGGTGCTGCAACCTCGCGCCGGATCGGACCGGCCGGTGTGGAGGCCCGGTCGTCAACCCGGTCGGCCGCCGCGAGCGGCCTACCCCTCGACGGTATCGCGGTGATCTTTCGCACACAATCGCTATGTTGGAGCGGATCGTGCACTGTCAGTCCTGATCTTGCCCATCGATGGAGACTGACGTGCCCAGGCTTGTCGGACCCACCGCGTACGGTTGACCACATGACGCTCGAGATCCCTCGTTTGGACGGCCGGTTCGAGGTGGTCAGCGACTACCAGCCGTCCGGCGACCAGCCGACCGCGATCGACGACCTGGAGCGGCGCATCCGGCGCGGCGACCGGCACGTCGTGCTGCTCGGCGCGACGGGCACCGGCAAGAGCGCCACGACCGCCTGGCTCGTCGAGCGGCTGCAGCGGCCCACCCTCGTGCTCGCCCCCAACAAGACGCTGGCCGCCCAGCTCGCCAAGGAGTTCCGCGAGCTGATGCCCAACAACGCCGTCGAGTACTTCGTGTCCTATTACGACTACTACCAGCCCGAGGCGTACATCCCGCAGACCGATACGTACATCGAGAAGGACTCGTCGGTCAACGACGAGGTCGAGCGGCTGCGGCACTCGGCGACGAACGCGCTGCTGACCCGGCGCGATGTGATCGTCGTGGCGACCGTCTCGGCGATCTACGGACTCGGGCACCCGCAGGAGTACCTCGACCGGTCGGTGAAGGTGGTGGTCGGCGGCGAGCTCGACCGCGACTGGTTGCTGCGGCGCCTGGTCGATGTCCAGTACACGCGCAACGACCTGGCTTTCAACCGGGGCACCTTCCGGGTCCGCGGCGACACGCTGGAGATCATCCCGGCGTACGAGCAGATGGCCGTGCGCATCGAGTTCTTCGGCGACGACGTCGAGCGGCTCTACTACCTCCACCCGCTGACCGGCGATGTCGTCAAGGAGGTCGACGAGCTGCTGATCTTCCCGGCCACCCACTACACGGCCGGGCCGACCCGCATGGAGCGGGCTATCCGCGGCATCGAGGCCGAGCTGGCCGACCGGCTGGCCGAGTTCGAGCGGCAGGGCAAGCTGCTGGAGGCCCAGCGGCTGCGCATGCGTACGACCTACGACATCGAGATGATGCGCCAGGTGGGCTTCTGCTCCGGCATCGAGAACTACTCGATGCACATCGACGGCCGCAGCCGCGGGGAGCCGCCGTACTGCCTGCTCGACTACTTCCCGGACGACTTCGTCACCGTCATCGACGAGTCGCACGTGACCGTGCCGCAGATCGGCGGCATGTACGAGGGCGACGCGTCGCGCAAGCGGATCCTGGTGGAGCACGGGTTCCGGCTGCTGTCCGCGCAGGACAACCGGCCGCTGCGGTTCGACGAGTTTCTCGACCGGGTGGGGCAGATGGTGTTCCTGTCCGCGACGCCCGGCCCGTGGGAGCTGGAGCGGGCCCAAGGCGAGGTGGTCGAGCAGGTCATCCGGCCGACCGGGCTGGTCGATCCGGAGGTGGTCGTCAAACCCACCAAGGGCCAGATCGACGACCTGATGCACGAGATCCGGCTGCGTACCGACCGGGACGAGCGGGTGCTCGTGACGACCTTGACGAAGAAGATGGCCGAGGACCTGACCGACTACCTGCTGGAGCACGGCATCCGCGTGCGGTACCTGCACTCCGAAGTGGACACTCTGCGCCGCGTCGAGCTGCTGCGGGAGCTGCGCAAGGGTGACTACGACGTGCTCGTCGGCATCAACCTCCTGCGCGAGGGCCTGGACCTGCCGGAGGTGTCCCTGGTCGCCATCCTGGACGCCGACAAGGAAGGCTTCCTGCGCAGCGGGCGGTCGCTGATCCAGACCATCGGGCGGGCGGCACGGAACGTGTCCGGCCAGGTCATCATGTACGCCGACAAGCAGACGCCGTCGATGGCCGACGCGATCGACGAGACGAACCGGCGGCGCGCCAAGCAGGTGGCCTTCAACGAGGCCAACGGCGTCGACCCGCAGCCGCTGCGTAAGAAGATCCACGACATCCTCGACGACATCTACCGGGAGGGCGAGGAGAACGAGGCGCTGGTCGGCGGTGCCGGCCGGCAGATGTCACGCGGCAAGGCGCCGGTCCCGGAAACCCGGTCGCGTGGCCGGGGCGCGACGACGTCCGCCGTCGGCATGGCGCGGGCCGACCTCGCCCAGCTCATCCAGGACCTGAACGACCAGATGCTGGGTGCGGCCCGGGAGCTCCAGTTCGAGCTGGCGGCCCGGATCCGCGACGAGATCGCGGACCTGAAGAAGGAGCTGCGCGCGATGGACGTGGCCGGGGTCCGCTGACCACCGGCGGCGCTGTCCAGTACGCCGGCCAGCCACCCCGAACTGGCCAGCCCGGCGGGCGTACGCGAGAATACCGGGGGAAGAGGGGAGTATTCCCTCGCGACGGTGTCGTCAGCACGGTTGCTGCCGGTCCTGACCGGCGGCGCCCGGCACCGCCGGTCACCTGGATCCGGGTGACGGGAGAGACCTCTGGAGTCACATGTTGGTGTCTGCCGGAGGTTCCGCATGAACGTGTCCACGACCGTGTGGGTAGCCAGCTTGGTGGTCTTGACCGCGGTCCTGCTCGTCGACCTGGTGATCATCGGGAGGCGGCCGCACGAGCCGTCGGTACGGGAGTCCACTACCTGGGTCGCGCTCTACGTCGGCCTCGCCGTCGTGTTCGGGCTCGGGATCCTGGTGTTCTGGGGACCGGTCCACGCGGGCGAGTTCTACACCGGCTGGCTGACCGAGTACAGCTTGTCGGTCGACAACCTGTTCGTCTTCGTCATCATCATGAGCCGGTTCTCCGTACCCCGGCAGTACCAGCAGAAGGTCCTGCTCGTCGGCATCGTGCTGGCCCTGGTGATGCGGGGTGCGTTCATCGCCGCCGGTGCCGCACTGGTCCGCGAGTTCTCCGGGGTGTTCTACCTCTTCGGTGCCTTCCTGATCTACACGGCGGTGCGGCTCGCGATGCACGGCGCGGACGACAGCACCGACTTCACCGAGAACGTGCTGATCCGGTGGAGCCGGCGCGCGCTGCCGATGACCTCCGACTACGCGGGCGGCAAGCTGCGGACCACGGCGTACGGCCGGCGGCTGTTCACGCCGCTGCTCGTCGTCATGGTGGCGATCGGCACCACGGACCTGATCTTCGCGCTGGACTCGATCCCGGCCATCTTCGGTATCACCAGCGAGCCGTACCTGGTGTTTGCCGCCAACGTCTTCGCGCTGATGGGGCTGCGGCAGCTGTACTTCCTGCTCGGCGGTCTGCTCGACCGGCTCGTGTACCTCTCCGTCGGCCTCGCGGTCGTGCTCGGCTTCATCGGCGTGAAGCTGGTCCTGGAGGCGCTCGCCACGAACAACCTGCCGTTCGTCAACAACGGGGAGCACGTCGGCTGGGCGCCGCACATCCCGATCTGGCTGTCGCTGGCCTTCATTGTGGTCACTCTGGGCGTGACGACCGTTGCCAGCCTCGTCAAGTCGGCCTGGGACCGGAACCAGGTCCCGCTGTCCTGACCCGCGGCGGCATCCGGACGCCGCACCGGGTACCGTTCCGGCCGTGCGGGATCTCGGCTTGCTGGGTGCGCCCAACGCACGCGACCTCGGCGGGCTCCCGGTGGGCGGCCGCGTCGTACGGCCGGGCCGGCTGTACCGGGCCAGTGCTCTCGGCCGGCTCACCGACGAGGACGTGCCGGTGCTCGGCCGGTTGGGCCTGCGTACGGTCGTGGACCTGCGGGACGTGAGCGAGATCGAGCTCGCACCGCCGGACCGGTTGCCGGAGCCCGCGCCGGAGCTCGTGAAGCTGCCCGTGTACGACCCGGCGCACCCGCTGTTCACGTACGTGGCGGCGGTCCTGCTGGGCCACGACGGGGCCGGGTACGCCGCCCTGGCCGAACAGGGCACGCCGGGCGCGATGGCGGCCATCTACCGCTGGTTCGTGGCCGACGAGACGGCCCGGGTGAACTTCGCCGCGGCCGTCCGGCTGATCGCCGACCCCCGGCACCTGCCGTCGTTGGTGCACTGCACCGCCGGCAAGGACCGCACCGGCTGGCTCAGCGTGATCGTACTCAGCGTGCTCGGCGTCGACCGGGCCGTCATCGAGGCCGACTACCTGCACACGAACGCCGCAGCGGAGGCCGTCAACACGACGATCCTGTCGGCGCTGCGGTCCCGCCGTCCCGATCTGAACGAGGCCGCGATCTGGCCGGTCTTCGAGGCGCGTACGGCGTACCTGGAGGCGGCGTACGACGAGGTGGAGCGCCGGTACGGCACGTTCGACGCGTACCTCCACAGCGGACTCGGGTTGAGTGCCGACGTGCTGGCCGCACTGCGTACCAACCTGCTCGACTAGAGCGCGTGCCGGTCGGCCCAGCTCGCCGCCGCCACGCCGGCCAGCAGCCGGCACGCGGCATCCCCGCTACCGCTGGTCGCCAGCGGCGTGGTCGTACACACGACGAGCGCGTACGGCGGGGCATCGGCGGGGTACACGATGCCGGCGCCATGGCGTACCCCGGTGACCCAGCCGTTCTTGTGCGCGACGCGCGTGCCGCGCGGCAGGCCGGCGACCAGATCCTCGTCGCGTTCCTGGGCAGCCAGCAGGTCGAGCATGTCGGTGTGCCGCGGCAGGGCACCGGCGGCGATCGCACCCAGCAGCCGCGCGAGGTCGGCGGCCGTCACCAGGTTGGTGATGCCCTGCGCGGCCGCGGCGCTGTCCTCGATGCCCCGGCCGACCACGCTGTGCCGGGCGCCGGCGAGCCGCCACACCTCCGCGACGGCGGACCGGCCCACCACCGCGAGGCAGATGTTGGCGGCGAGGTTGCCGGACACCACGATCATCCGGCGGGCCAGCCAGCGCAGCGTGCCGGTGCCCCCGAGCCGGTCCCAGACCTGGGTGTCGCCGTCGTGGCCGGGCGTGCAGGAGAACGCCGGTGCGCCCGGTGCCGCCGAGGGGAACTCGTTGCGCAGCACCAGCTCGGCGTCGAGGTCCAGGTCGCCCGCGGCGGCCGCCCGGTAAAGCGCGGCGAGCACCGCGATCTTCATCGTGCTCGCCGCGTAGTGGGTGGCATCCGCCAGCCGGGCCAGCGCCGGCGCGCTGCCCAGGCGGCCGCACCATACGGAGACGGTGCCAGGGACGCCGTCCAGTTCGGCCGCGATCGCGGCGAGATGTCGCGGGCGCACGCCCGACCGTACCCGGCCCTTCGGCGGGTGCGCCGGCCGGCCGTCGAGGCTAACGTCAATGCTTTCCGTTCTCCTGGGGGAGGGACACATCCATGACCAAGGTTGATCGGCGGGCGGTACTGCGTGGCGCGGCCGCGGCCGCCGGCGGGGCGTTGCTCGGCGGGCCGTTCGCCGGCTTCGCCGCCGGGCCCGCGTACGCCGACCACGACGACAGCTTTCGCGACCTGCGCCCGATACCCGATCTGCGCGACGGCGCGGTGCGGCTGTGGCTGCCCGAGGATTTCGCCTACCGGTCCTTCCACGACACCGAGGCCCCGGTCGTCCTCGACGACGGGACGAACCTGCCCGGCCGGCACGACGGCATGGCCGCGTTCCGCAGCAAGCACGGCAACGTCCTGCTGGTCCGCAACCACGAACTGAACAACCCCGGAGCCCCGTTCGGCGACGCGGGCAAGGCGTACGACGCGAAGGGCCAGGGCGGCTGCACGACGACCGAGGTCACCAGTTTCGGCGAGGTCGTACGGTCGTACACGAGCCTCAACGGTACGCAGATGAACTGCTCCGGCGGCCCGATGCCATGGGGCAGCTGGATCTCCTGCGAGGAGACGGTCAACGGGCCGGATGTCGGGCCCGACTTCACCGGCGCACCGAACACGCCGCTCACCCAGCGGCACGGCTTCATCTTCGAGGTGCCGGCCGACGGGGAGTCGGACCGCGAGCCGATCACCTCGGCGGGCCGGTTCGCGCACGAGTCGGTGGCCTTCGACCCGCACGACGGCGTGCTCTACCTGACCGAGGACGACTTCGGCTTCCCGTCCGGGTTCTACCGGTACACGCCGCCGGAGCACCCGCGCCAGACCGGGCGGTTGGGCAACGGCGGCCGGCTGCAGATGCTGCGGGTCAAGGACCAGCCGAACGCCAACCTGGCCGCGGCGCAGCCGGCCGGCGCGGCGTACCCGGTGGAGTGGGTGGACATCGACGATCCGGCCCCGACCTTCCCGTCCCCGCCTGGGCTGCCCGCGCCGACCACCAACGACACGGCGCTGACCCAGGTGGCCCGGCAGGGCTGGGCACAGGGTGCCGCGTTCTTCTCGCGGCTGGAGGGATCGGCGTACGACGGCGGGGTCGTGTACTTCACCTCGACCCAGGGCGGCGGGCCGGCTGAGACCTCGCTCGGCCCGATCGCCGACGGGTACGGCAACGGCAGCGGGCAGGTGTGGGCGTACCACCCCAAGTCCTCGACGCTGAGCCTGGTCTACGAGTCGCCGGGCCCGGACGTGCTGGACTTCCCGGACAACGTGACGACGAGCAAGCAGGGCACACTGGTGGTCTGCGAGGACAACGTCAACGACAACTTCCTGCGCGGCCTGACGCCGGACGGGCAACTGTTCGACATCGCGCTCAACCGGCTGGTCAGCAGCACCGGTACGCCGCGGTTCAACGACGAGTTCGCCGGCTCGACCTTCTCGCCGGACGGGCACACGTTGTTCGTGAACATCCAGGCCAGCCGTGGCATGACATTCGCGATCTGGGGACCCTGGCGGAAGATCGGCGTGTGACCGAGGTGCGGCGCCGGCGCCGCGGTGCGCCGGCTCCGCCGGCCGAGCGGAGCGAGGCCAGAATCATTGGTGCTTGCGGCGCGCCGCCTCCCGGGCCCGCTGAGTCGCGTCGAGGTTCACCTTGCGCAGGCGTACCGCCTCCGGCGTCACCTCGACGCACTCGTCCTCCCGGCAGAACTCCAGCGCCTGCTCCAACGACAGGCGGCGCGGCGGGACCAGGCGCTCGAGTTCCTCGCCGGTGGACGAGCGTACGTTCGTCAGCTTCCGTTCCCGGGTGATGTTCACGTCGATGTCGTCGGCGCGGGAGTTCTCGCCGACGATCATGCCCTCGTACACCTCGGTCGTCGGCTCGACCAACAGCGAACCGCGCTCCTGCAGGTTGAACATGGCGTACGCGGTCGCGGCGCCCGCGCGGTCCGCCACGAGCGAGCCGGTGGGCCGGGTACGCAGCTCGCCGAACCACGGCTCGTACCCCTCGAACACGTGGTGCGCGATGCCGGTGCCCCGGGTCTCGGTCAGGAACTCGGTCCGGAACCCGATCAGGCCGCGCGCCGGCACCAGCCACTCCATCCGGATCCAGCCGGTGCCGTGGTTCGTCAGCTGCTCCATCCGCGCCTTGCGGGTGGCGAGCAGCTGGGTTATCGGGCCGAGGTACTCCTCCGGCGCATCGATCGTGACCCGCTCGACCGGCTCGTGTACCCGACCGTCGATCTCGCGGGTGACGACCTGCGGTTTGCCGACGGTCAGCTCGTACCGCTCGCGGCGCATCTGCTCGACGAGGATGGCCAGCGCCAGCTCACCCCGGCCCTGGACCTCCCAGGTGTCCGGCCGCTCGGTCGGCAGGACCCGCAGCGAGACGTTGCCGACCAGCTCGCGGTCGAGCCGGTCCTTGACCAGTCGCGCCGTGACCCGGGCACGCTTGACCCGGCCGGCGAGCGGCGAGGTGTTGATGCCGATCGTCATCGAGATCGCCGGCTCGTCCACGGTGATCCGCGGCAAGGGGCGCGGGTCGTCCGGGTCGGCCAGCGTGTCACCGATCATGATCTCCGGGATCCCGGCGACCGCGATGATGTCGCCCGGACCGGCCTCGTCGGCCGGCTTGCGCTCCAGCGCCTCGGTCATCAGCAGCTCGGAGATGCGTACCTTGTCGACGGTGCCGTCGGTGCGGCACCAGGCCACCGTCTGTCCTTTGCGGATGGTGCCTTGGCGGACCCGGCACAGGGCCAGCCGGCCGAGAAACGGCGACGCGTCGAGGTTAGTCACGTGCGCCTGAAGCGGCGCGCCCACCACAAAGGAGGGTGGCGGGATCGTGTCGAGGAGGGTACGGAACAACGGCTCCAGGGAGGTCGAGTCGGCGGGCACCGTACCGTCCGCGGGCCGGGTGAGCGAGGCGATGCCGTCGCGGGCGTACGCGTACACGATGGGGAAGTCGATCTGTGTCTCGTCGGCGTCGAGATCGAGGAAGAGCTCGTAGACGTCGTCAACGACCTCCTTGATCCGGGCATCCGGCCGGTCCACCTTGTTGATCACCAGCACGAGGGGGAGCCGGCGCTGCAGCGCCTTGCGCAGCACGAAGCGGGTCTGCGGCAAGGGACCCTCGCTCGCGTCCACCAGGAGGAGGGCGCCGTCCACCATCGTCAGCCCGCGCTCCACCTCGCCGCCGAAGTCGGCGTGTCCCGGGGTGTCGATGATGTTGATCGTCACGTGCTCGCGATCGGTCGGCATGTACCGGACCGCGGTGTTCTTCGCGAGAATCGTGATGCCCTTCTCCCGTTCCAGGTCCATGGAGTCCAGGACCCGGTCGGTCAGCTCGGCGCGGGAGTGCCAGGCGCCGGACTGGCGTAGCATCGCATCGACCAACGTCGTTTTGCCATGGTCGACGTGCGCGATGATCGCGACATTGCGCAGGTCCGGCCTCGTGCTGGGTTGCATGGTCCCATCCTCCCCGGTGCCGGTGACGGCTTCCGGGTCGGGGCGGCGATTGCGCGCCGTGGCAGGCGACCCGACAACGGCGGCCGCCGATGATGCGTACGCTGACGGACGTACCCGGGCCGGCGTCCCCGGCATGTGCTCTGCGTCACATTCGACTGAGCCGGTTCGTAGCCGCCGCCCAGGTGGCGGGTACGAAGGATCCCTCGGTCGAACGGGGGAGGTGGCCGGATGCGACGCGTCGTTCGGGCCCTGGCGGTGACCGCGTCGGCGCTGAGCCTGGTGGCCGTGGGGGCGTGTGCCACGCCCGGTGCGGCCAAGCCATCACTGGCCGACCCGGTACCCGCCCCGTCGGTCGGGCTCTCGCCGGACCCGGCCACCCCGCCGGTGGCCGTCCAGGGCCTCGGGCGAGCGCCGAGCCCGACGCCGGCCCGCACCACTCCCACCCGGCGGCCGACGCCCACGAAGAAGCCGGTGATCCCGCTGCCCCCGCCACCACCGGCGCCCGCACCGTCCGGTACCAGCTGCCCCAGCTACACCGGACCCAAGGCGCCGCTGGCCGACGTGAAGGCGGCACTGGTGGACGCGGCGACGACGCCGTACTGGGTGGGCGTCGCACCGCCCCAGGGGTACACCGGCGACCCGCGCGAGATCGTGGTGCCGGTCGACCTGATCAAGGCGGTCGCCTGGCAGGAGAGCGGCTGGCAGTCGACGATCGTGGCCTGCGACCAGGGCATCGGCACGATGCAGGTGATGCCCGGCACGGCCAGCTTCATCAACAACCGGTTCGGTACGAACCACGACGTGAACTCGCTGTCCGGGAACACCGCGCTCGGCGCCCAGTACCTCGAGTGGCTGACCATGTACTTCGGCCTGTACTACTTCGGCAGCTTCGATCTCACGGTGACCGCGCCGGTGGGCCCGAACGGCTCCTCCCTCCGGCTCCGCGACGTGGTCATCGCCGGGTACAACGTCGGCCCCGGGGCGATCGAGCAGCCGGACAACGAGACTCTCAAGATCCCCAACAGCCAGTACGTGAACAACGTCATCGCACTGACCACCAACTGCCCGTGCCTCGCGTACTGAGTCCGGCATGCTAGGACGGTGAGCGCGCCGACCCGGGTCCTCGAGGCGGTGTTCCGGCTGCCACCCGCGGCCACCCGGCGCGTCACGGCGACCCGGGACATCCGGGTACCGACCCAGGACGGTCAGGTCTTGCTGACCGACCACTACGCGCCCGCGTTCGCCGCGGCGCCCACCGTCCTCGTGCGCACGCCCTACGGCCGCCGCGGCGCCATGGCGCTCACCGGCCGGCTGTTC
>JAEHDK010000145.1 GCA_016880465.1 Micromonosporaceae bacterium | reverse complement strand
GTCGGCGCCGCCCAGCTGTTCCTCGGCATGGTGCAGGTGGCCGCGCTCGGTGCCGCCGGCGGCCACCTGCACGACGCGGTCGCGGCCGGCGGGGCCAGCCCCAATCATCTGTGGCATGAGTCGGCCGCATGGAACGTCGGCGTCGGCGCCGGGTTCCTGTGGGTGGCGGCGCGGCGGACCCGGCCGGCCGGGATCGTACCCATCCTGACCGCGTTCGTCGCGATGCTGGTGTTGCTGAGCGCGGGCGACGTGGTTGCCGGTCGGGTCGAGGCGCTGCGGTTGGCCAGTCATGGACTCGTGCTCGCCGGTTACCTGATCGTGGTGACGCTGACCAGGCCGGCGTTCGTCCTTGGCGGCCCACCCGGCGGTAGCCGGCCGGCTGTGCGATGGCGGGCCCGCTTCGACGCCACGCCGGACGAGGCCCCCACGCCGCTGGCGGCGCCGGACCGCAGCCACCCAGGCGGCCTGACCGCCCGGCACCCCGGGCGCCGGGCCGGCTGATCCCACCGGCGCCCCGATCAGGCGGAACTTTTCCCGGCCGGCACCCGACCAACGCCCGGGACATCGGCGCCACCGATGGCGCCAGCCGCACCGACCAGTCCGGTCCCGTTCCGCCGATCTGAGATGGAGAAACTCGATGCGAGCGACAATGTGCCGGCTGGGCGTCGTGGCGCTGGCGGCCGGCGCGGCGGTGCTGTTCGTGGCCGGTCCCGCCGCAGCTCACGTGACGGTCAATCCCAGTCAGGCCACCCAGGGCGGCTTCGCCAAGCTGGCGTTCCGGGTACCCAACGAAAAGGACAGCGCGAGCACGGTCAAGCTCGAGGTCGCCGTACCCACCGACACCCCGATCGCCGCCCTGTCGGTGCGGCCCGTGGCGGGCTGGACGGCGGTCGTACAGACCGCAACGCTCCCCACCCCGGTCAAGACCGACGGCGGCGAGGTCACCGATGCCGTGTCCCGGATCACCTGGACCGCGACGAGTGCCGACTCCGCCATCGGGGCGGGCCAGTTCCAGGAGTTCGAGGTGTCGGCCGGCCCGCTGCCGAAGGCGGACCAGATCGTCTTCAAGGTGCTGCAGACGTACTCGGACGGCGACATCGTCCGGTGGATCGACGAGCCCGAGGCAAACGGGGCGGAGCCCGAGCACCCGGCTCCGGTGCTGAAGCTGGCGAAGAGCGCGGACGCCAGCGCCGCCGCGGCCACCAGTCAAGCGGGCAGCGGGACCGGCGACCGCTCCGGCTGGGCACTGGGGGTCGGCATCGCCGCCCTGGTGGTCGCGCTGGGCGCGCTCGGCGTGGCCCTGTCCGGGTGGCGGCCCGGGACCCGGCCGACGTCGAGCAGCTAGGCACGAGGCGGCGAGCGGGGGGCCGCGCCTTGCCCCTCCCGCCCACCGGTGGCGCCGGCCCATGGGGCAAGGTGGAGTCATGAAGGCGATCCGCGTACGCGCCACCGGCGGTCCCGAGGTGCTGTCGCTGGCGGAGCTCCCCGAACCGGTGCCCGGCCCGGGCGAGGTCCTGGTGCGCCTGGCCGCGACCGGCGTCAATTTCATCGACGTCTACGAGCGTGCCGGCCGGTACCCGCAGCAGCTGCCGTTCACCCCCGGTACGGAGGGGGCCGGCGAGGTGGTGGCCGTCGGCACCGGGGTGGACTCCGTACGGGTCGGCGAGCGGGTCGGCGCCACGAACCTCGCGGGCGCGTACGCCGAGCTGGCCACCGTACGGGCCGACCGCGTCGTACCGGTGCCCGACGACGTCTCCGCCGAGCTGGCCGCCGCCGCGCTCCTGCAGGGCATGACCGCGCACTACCTGCTGCACGACAGCTACCCGGTCCGGCCGGGCGACACCGTCCTCGTGCACGCGGCCGCGGGCGGCATGGGCCTGCTGCTCACCCAGCTCGCCAGCCGGCTGGGCGCCCGGGTCATCGGTACCACGTCGACACCGGCGAAGGCCGACCTCGCCCGTGAGGCGGGCGCGGCCGAGGTGCTCGGGTACGACGGCGTGGCCGACCGGGTACGCACCCTCACCGGCGGGGCCGGCGTCGCCGCGGTGTACGACGGGGTGGGCCGGGCCACCTTCGACGAGAGCCTGGCCAGCCTGCGCCGGCACGGCGTCCTCGTGTCGTACGGGCAGGCCAGCGGCATGGTGCCGCCGGTCGATCCGCTGCGCCTGTGTGCCGCCGGCTCGGTGTACCTGACGCGGCCGATCCTCGCCCACTTCATCGACACCCGGGACGAGCTGCTGCACCGCGCCCGCCAGGTGCTGGGCTGGATGGTGGACGGGACCCTGGCGATCCGGATCGGCGGCCGGTACCGGCTGGCCGACGCCGCCCGCGCCCACGAAGATCTCGAGTCACGCGGCACCGTCGGGAAGCTCATCCTGGTCCCTTAGCCGGCGGCGGTCCGGCTCGACAGCCGCCGATGATCTGGAATTGGCACCCTCGGCCAGTGGCTTTCGCCACATGTCGGCATGCCGACCGGGTCGGGTCCATGGTGCCGCGCTAGATCCTCCCGATCGTCACCGGCCGTGAGTACGCCGGGGCCGCCGCCCGCGGGCCGAGGTAGCGCGGACGGCTTGGGGATTGGCCAGCTGCCGGCTGTCCGGCCGAGGGTTGATGTTACATGCGTCGATACGGAGCGTGGTCACGTCGTGCCATCATCGACGCCCGGACCGCCTCGTTCGTGCCTGGACGACTGATGAGCGACTATGTACAGTCTGAACTCGCCCACCTCTATCCATCCAAGGAACTCATCCGCCCGGAACGGTGCCGGCCAACGTGAACGGATTTCGATGGTTACGACGGCGAATGTAGAGGTCGCACCGCGTACGGCCCAAGAACCCCTCTTGGCACTTACGGATCGGGTTCTGTTGTATGCCCGGAATCGCCTATCTACCGGCGAGTCACAGGTGCTGCACGGGCCCAATCCGTACCGCCGGATGCTGATGCCGGACGCGGTGGCCGAGGTGGAGTTCCACCGCCCGCTGGCCGCCGGCGAGGTCACGAGCTGGCGCTCGCTGGCCGCGCACCGGCTGCTCGGCACGTTCTACGAGGCGGACACCGTGCTCCTGCCGGAACAAGGGCTGGCTGATCTTCGGGCCGACTTCGACCTCTTCTACAGCGAAGAGTTGCGTCGGTTGCGCGAGGCTTCCATCTCGGACCTGGAGCGGTTCGCGTACTCCTTTCTGGCCACCGAAGTGGACATCACCGGGGCCTGGACGATCGATGCGCTCGACGCGTACTTCCAGCACGCGGCGACGGTGTCGGAGCAGGGTGAGTCGGCCGCGCTGACCGCGATCGCGCAGGCCCGCCGCCCCGAGGTCGCCGCGGACACGTACCTCGTCCAGCTCGCCCTGGACGGGCTGACCGAGGCTTCCGCGATGTCGAAGAACCTCGGTGGGGCGTACGGGCCGGAGCAGTCCGCCCTGTTCAAGATCTTCATCGACGAGTTCGGCTACGGCGTCTACGAGTCCAAGCACACGACGATCTTCGCCAAGATGCTGCGCAGCCGGGCGATGGCCACGCACGTCCACGCCTACTGGAACTTCTACCTCGCCGGCCCGCTGGCGACGAACAACTACTACTACTACCTCTCCCGGGACCACGCCAAGTTCTTCCGGTACGCCGGTGCGGTCACCTACGCCGAGCGGGTGTTCGCGCCCGGCTTCGTGAAGATGATCAAGACGTACCAGGCGGTCTTCGGCGACGACATCGACCTGCACTACTGTGCCGAGCACGCCCACATCGACGAGCACCACGGTCGCATCACCCGGGAACAGGTCCTGCTGGCGCTCGCCGAGCGGCACGGCGCCAGCGTGGTGCCCGAGCTGATCCGCGGTATCGCCGAGGCGGAGCTGTTCGGGCGCTGGTTCGAGGACGACACGGCGGCGCAGATCCGCTGGTCGGACGCCATCGACCGGTACCGCGAGCGGGGCGCGGCGGCCCTGTCCGGCGGCGGTGAACCGCGCCGGGTCGAGCTGACGCCGGTGAGCCCGTTCGGCACCCGCAGTCACGACGGCGCCATGATCCTGGTGCTCACCGAGGGAGAGGCTGACCTCGTCACGAGCGCGACCGGCGAGCCCGACCGGCTCGGCCGCGGCGACGCGGTGCTCGTACCGGCGGGCCGAACGTACGGCGTGCGCGCGATCTCCCCGCGGTGCGGCTACGACCTCCACCCCACCACGGCCGAGTAATCCACTGTGGACGGTTTAGCGGCGTGGAGGGGCCGGCGATGGATCGCGTCGTGACGATGGACCTGCGACAGCACAACACCGTACTCGTCGGGCATGACCGGTTCTTCGTCTTCCGTGCGGACAACCAGCTTCAGCTCGTCCGCGACAGCTGTCCGCACCGCGGTGGTCCGCTGAGCCTGGCTCGGCTGACCCCGGACGGGCGGCGGCTGAGCTGCCCGTGGCACGGCACCCGGGTCGGCGTGGCGGCGCTGCGCCGGACCGCGGTGCCGATGGTGCGCTCCGGTGACCAGGCGACGGTGGTGCTCTCGGCCGTCGCCGCGGACGCCCCGGTCAGCGTGATCCGCCGGCGGATACTCGCCAACCTGCCGCCGGAGCGGCAGTGCGACACAACGGCGTAGCGGTGCCATCACCGTAGACGCGGTGCGCGGGCGGGGCGCGTACTCAACCGACCGGACACCTGGGACACAGGGCCCCCCAACGATGCGGGCGTGAGGATGAGCAGCGGCGTAGACATGTCGATCACGACGACTGAACCGACCTGGCAGGCGGTAGCGCGCCCGCGCGGCGTCGAATGCTACCTGGAGCGGGGCCATGCCCTGCACGGGGCAGGCCGGTACGAGGAGGCGGCCCGCGAGTTCGAGGTCGCCCTCGAGCTCGACCCGGACAACTGGACCGCGATCACCGGACACAACCGCGCGATCCGGCGCAGCGTACCGCGCTGGCACTTCGAGATGATGCATGACGACGAGCGCGCCGAGCTCTACGACAAGGCGATCCGCCAGGTCGCCTCGCGCGACAAGCTGGTCCTCGACGTGGGCACCGGTTCCGGCCTGCTCGCCCTGATGGCGGCGCGGGCCGGCGCGGGTCAGGTGGTCGCGTGCGAGGCGCAGCCGTCGGTCGCCGGCGTGGCCGCCACCATCATCGGCCGGGCCGGGTACGGCGACCGGGTCACCGTGGTGCCGAAGATGTCGACCGAGATGCGGGTCGGCGTCGACCTGCCGCGCCGCGCCGACGTCCTCGTCACCGAGACAGTCGACTGTGGACTGTTGGGCGAGGGGATCCTGCCGACCATCGCGCACGCGCGCGAGCACCTGCTCACCGAGGACGCGCTGATCGTACCGAGCCAGGCCGTCGTGCTCGCCCAGCTCGTCGAGAGCGGGCCGCTGCACCGTAAGAACCACGTCGGCGAGCTCTACGGCTTCGACCTGTCCCAGTTCAACGAGCTGTCGTCGCTGGAGTACTTCGACTCCCGGCTGCGCCGCCACGAGCACCGGCTGCTGTCCGAGCCGTTCGAGGTGTTCGAGTTCGACTTCTACCGGGACGGGCCCGGCGAGCGGCGTACCGAGCTGGTGGCCAGGCCGACGACGGCCGGTACCTGCCACGCGATCGTGTTCTGGTTCGAGCTGGAGCTGATCCCCGGCATCACGGTCACGAACTCGCCCGAGCACCCCAACACGCACTGGAAGCAGGCGATCCAGACGCTGCCGGTGCCGCGGCCCGTCGAGCCCGGCCGGCCGGTCGAGCTGGACGTCCGGCACGACGGGTTGCACATCCATTTCGCGGTACCGGACCCGCACCGGATCGGTGGAGGTGATCGATGATCGTCACGGCCAGCCTGACGGAGGCGATCGAGGCGTACTGCGGCCAGCGGATCTTCCAGGCCGGACCGCGGCTGTACATCGACGGCAACCCGTACCACCGCCCGATCGGCCTGGCCCAGCTCGACCGACCCGACTTCACCGCGCCGGCCACCGAGGCGCAGTTCCTCGACCCGCGCCAGCTCGTGGCGGGCCGGATCCTGTGCAGCGCGTACGAGAGCGACATGATCCTGCTCCCGCCGAACGGGCTGTCCTCGGCCAAGGACGACTTCGACCTGTTCTACAGCGACGAGGTACGCCGGCTGCGCGACCTGATCCGGCCGGACCTGGAGCGGTTCGCGTTCTCGTTCCTGGCGGACTCGGTACGCGTGCCGCCGGTCCGTACCCTCGACGAGCTGCAGGCCTACTTCATGGCCGAGGTGAGCGCGGCCGGGTCGCCGGCCGACGACTCCGGCAACAACCCGTTGGTGGACGGCCTCGCGCCGGTGAAGGGTTCGATGCGGGCCATCACCGAGTGCCGGTACGCCGAGGAGGCGGCCGGCCTGCACCTCATCCAGCTCGCCCTGGACGCGCTGACCGAGGCGTCGGCCATGGCACGCAACCTCGGCGGCTCGTACGGCGTCGAGCAGTCCGAGCTGTTCAAAATCTTCATCGACGAGTTCGGATACGGTGTCTACAGCGCCAAGCACAGCACCATCTTCCGCGGCATGCTCGCCAGCATCGGCCTGCGCACCGACGTGCATGCGTACTGGAGCTTCTACCTGACCAGCTCGCTGGTCGGCACGAACTACTTCAACTACCTGACCGAGGACCACCGGGGGATGTTCCGGTACATGGCCGCGGTCACCTACCTCGAGTGGCTGTTCGCGCAGGGCTTCGCCGACACCGGCATCATGCTGCGGGCCGTGTTCGGCGACCGGGTGGACACCAAGTACTGCGACGAGCACGCGCACATCGACATCCACCACGGCCGGATGACGTACGAGAAGCTGCTGCTCGGCTTCGCCCGTACGCACGGCGAGTCGGTCATCCCCGACCTCGTCCGCGGGATCGAGGAGACCAAGCTGCTGCTGCGGCTCGGCGACGCCGATTTCGTCGCGCAGATCCGCTGGGCCGACACGCTGGCGGAGCACACCACGCTGGGCGCCGCGCTGGCGACGGCCGCCGCCGACGAGGGCGTCGCGGCCACCCTGCGCCCGGATGACCCGTTCTGGACCCGGGTGTACGACACCGACCGGCTGGTAGCGGTGACCGCCGGCGAGGTCGACGTGCACGCGTGGGCCACGCCGCGCCCGCACCGGTTGGGCCGCGGGGACACGCTGCTGGTCCCGCGTGGTCGCCTGCACGGGCTCAAGGCCGCGTCCAGCTCGGCGACCGTACGGGTGTCCACTGTGGATAGGAGTGAACCGTGACGCAGGCGAACCCGGTGGGCTCGTACAACGAGTGGGACCCGCTGGAAGAGGTGATCGTCGGCGTCATCGACGGCGCCGCCGTACCACCGTGGCACGTGTCGCTGGAAGCGACGATGCCGGTGGCGGCCCACGACTTCTACCGGCGCAACGGCGGCGGTGCCTTCCCGCCCGAGCAGGTCGACGCGGCGCGCGCGGAGCTGGCGGGGTTCGTCGAGATCCTCGAGGGCGAGGGTGTCACCGTGCGGCGGCCCGAGCCGGTCGACCAGTCCCGTCCGTTCGGCACGCCGGACTGGCAGAGCACCGGCGGCTCGGCGCACACGTTCCCGCGGGACATCGCGCTGGTCGCCGGCGACCAGATCGTCGAGGCGACCATGGGCTGGCGCTCGTACTACTTCGCCACCCAGGCGTTCCGCGGCATCTTCAAGGACTACTTCCGGCGCGGCGCCCGGTGGGTCGCCGCCCCGAAGCCCGAGCTGACCGACGCGTCGTACCGGCCCGACTACACCCACGGCGGCCCGGTCGACCCGGCGAACCCGTTCCCGCCGGAGGCCTCGGTGCTCAGCGAGTACGAGCCGATCGTCGACGCCGGTGACTTCATGCGGTTCGGCCGCGACATCCTGGTCCAGCGCAGCCACGTGACCAACCGGTTCGGCATCGAGTGGGTCCGCCGGCTGCTGGGCGACGAGTTCCGGATACACGAGGTCGCGTTCGTCGACGACCACCCGATGCACATGAACGCGACGTTCGTGCCGCTGCGGCCGGGCGCCGTGCTCGTCAACCCGCTGCGGGTCCCCGAGCTGCCGCCGATGTTCGCCGGCTGGGACATGCTCGTCTGCCCGGACCCGGCCATCCCGGCCGACCAGACCATGTACTTCTGCAGCCGGTGGATCAGCATGAACACGCTCATGCTCGATCCCGAGCGGGTCTTCGTCGAGGCCAACGAGATCGAGCTGATGCGGCTGTTCGAGAAGTGGGGTTTCACCCCGATTCCGGTGCCGTTCCGTACGGTCAACACGTTCGGCGGTGGCTTCCACTGCGCCACCCTGGACATCCGCCGGCGCGGGACCCTCGAGGACTACTTCACATCGTAAGTGTTGGATAGGTTGCAGATCATGTCTCATGTCGTACCTGACCCACGCCCGCTGCTGCTGGTGGTCGGCAGCAGCTACGCGGAGTTCCGCGAGTACATCTTCCGCTCGGTCCACGCCGAGTACCGGCTGTGGCTGTTCAACCCGGTGGAGCCGAGCTGGGAGACGAAGTACATCACCGCGCACACGGTCGTCAACTGCATGGACGCCGACCAGCTGATCGCCGCCGGCAAGGAGGTCGCCAGCAGCCACGAGGTGGCCGGCGTCTTCTGCTACGACGAGGCGTACATCGAGCCGGCCGCGTACCTGAGCGCCGCGCTCGGCATCGGCACGCTCGATCCGCGGGCCGTGGCGAACTGCCGGGACAAGAGCTACACCCGCGAGGCCGTCCGCGCCGCGGGCCTCCTCCAGCCGCGATCGACGCCGGTGTCCTCGCTCGACCAGGCGCTCGCCGTGGCCGACGAGATCGGTTACCCGGTCATGCTCAAGCCGCGCAACCTGGGCGCGAGCCTGGGCATCGTGAAGGTCGAGCGGCCCGAGGACATGGCGGCGCGGTACGCGTTGACCGACGCGGTACGGCTGCCCGGGGTCCGCGAGTTCGCCGACTACGTGATCGTGGAGGAGTTCATCGACGGTCCGGAGATCTCCGTCGACAGCGTGTTCTACCAGGGCGAGTGCACCCCGCTGGTGGTCGCGCACAAGCTGCTCGGTACCGAGCCGCCGTTCGAGTTCGAGGAGGTCGGGCACGACGTTTTCGCCGCCGACCCGTTGCTGGACGACCCCGAGCTGCGGGACCTGCTGGTCGACAGCCATGCGGCGCTCGGGTTCCGCAACGGGGTGACGCATACCGAGTTCAAGGTGACCCCGCACGGGTTCTACCTCGTCGAGGTGAACGCGCGGATGGGCGGCAACCTGATCCCGTACCTCGGGCTGCTCGCCGACGGCGTGGACTCGTCGCTCGCCGCCGCGGCGGTCGCCGCCGGCCGGCCACCGGTCGTCGAGCGCTCCGGCCACCGCAGGGCCGCGGCGATCCGGTTCATCTTCCCGGCGTACGACATGACGGTGACCGACGTGACCGTGCGGAACGACCTGGTCGAGCCGCCGGTCTACGAGGTGGCCGCCGTGGCCCGGCCGGGCATGAAGATCCGTCAGCCACCCCGCGGCATGTCGCACTCGGCTTACGTGATCTCGATCGCCGACACCATCGAGGAGGCGCGGGCCGCGGTCGCCGACATCTCGCGGTACGTCCAGCTGGCCGGCACCCCGCTGGAACCTCCCGCGGTGTGACGGTCGGGGCGGTTGGCCGGCACGGGACGGTGATCATGCCTTTCGATACTCGGCGCTACGGGGTTCCTGGGGGGTTCCGGTACGGTGAGCGTCGATCCGCTGGGTCTTGCACGGGGCTGACATGGAGGCTACCGAGGTGAGGGCATGACCACGCAGGGCTCGCATCCCACCATCATCGGCACGTTGCGTCATATGTCCGGCCCGGTGCAGGTGCTGCTCTGGGGCACGTTCATCAGCAACCTGCTCGCGTTCCTGAACGCGTTCCTGGTGCTGTTCCTGAGTGACCAGAAGCATTTCTCGGTGTACTGGGCCGGCGTGGCGCTGACCGTCCTGCTCCTTTCGCGGATTCCGGGTACCGCGTTGGGCGGCTTGCTGGCAGACCTGGTCGGCTACCGGTGGACCACGGTCATCTCGATGGTCGGCAGCGCACTCGGCGTCGCCGCGATGGTGCAGGTGACGCAGCCGTGGATGGCGATCGCGCTGGCCGCGTTCATCGGCGTTATCGCGCAGGCCTACCGGCCCGCGTCGCAGGCCTGGGTGATGGAGCTGGTGCCGCAGGAACAGCACGTGATGCTGTTCTCGATCTACCGGCTGGCGTTCAACATCGGCACGACCGTCGGGCCGCTGATCGCGGCGCTGCTCGTCAAGTACTCGTACGCGCTGCTGTTCTACGCGGACGCGACCGCGAGCCTGGCGTTCGGCCTGCTGGCCCTGCTCGTGCTGCCCAACGACAAGCCGGTCCGCAAGGCGGCGGCGACCGCCACCGAGGCGACGAGCCGCAGTGCCGGGTACGGCCCGGTGCTGCGCGACGGCCGGTTCATGCTCGTCGTGTTCGGGCTCTTCCTCACCGCGATCGTGTACATCCAGGGCACCGCCGCGCTGCCGGTCTACATCACCGGCAGCGGGTACACCGCGCAGGTGTACGCCCTGCTGCTCACCCTCAACGGGGCGATGGTGATCGCGCTCGAGGTGGTGTTGACCAAGTTCACCCAGCGGCTGGCGATCCAGCTCCCGATCGTGCTCGGCATGCTGCTGCTGGGCGTCGGGCACCTGCTCTACCTGGCGCCCGTCGGGCTCGCCGCGCTGTTCATCGGTACGTTCGTCTGGACGTTCGGCGAGATCGTGGCCGCGCCGTCGATGATGGCGTACCCCGGCCGGGTCGCGAAGCCCGGACTGCGCGCCCGGTACGTAGCCGCCGCCACCGTGCCGCAGCAGGCCGGGTACGCGCTCGGCCCGCTGGTCGGCCTGGCCGCGTGGCGGCTGTGGGACTCCGGGGTCTGGGTGCTCACCGGCTCGATCGGGCTGCTGGCCGCGGTGGTCACGTTGGCCGGCGCCACCTGGGTGCCGCGGACGCCACCGGCCGAACCAACCGCCCCGGCCGCCGAGCCCGTCGCAGCTGCCGAGCCCGTCGCGGCTGCCGAGCCCGTCGCGGCTGAACCCGAGTCCACCACCGTCAACCAATCCGTCAGCACATAGAAGGTGACCGGCATGAGCAAGCCTGTTGTCGCGATCGTCGACCCGTACACCTCGTCCGCGATGCTCGCCCCCGCGCTGCGCGAGGCCGGGCTGAGCCCGGTGGCGGTGATGGACTACACCGGACCGGAGTTGGCGCCGCTGCACGGTTCACACGTCGCCCAGAACTACGACGCACTGATCAACCATCACGGCGACTTCGCGGAGACCACCGAGCGGCTCGGCCGGTTGGCGCCGACCGTGGTGATTCCGGGGGTGGAGGCGTCGCTGCGGCTCGCCGAACACCTGGCGAGCGAGCTGACCCCGAACCAGACCAACGTGCCCGGCAAGGTCGACGCGCGCCGGCACAAGTACCAGATGCACCAGGCGCTCGCCGCCGCCGGGCTGCCGATCGCGCGGCAGTTCTGCACCGCGAGCGAGGAGGAGGCCGCCGCC
>JAEHDK010000144.1 GCA_016880465.1 Micromonosporaceae bacterium | reverse complement strand
GGCGAGCAGCAGGTCGTACACGGTGGTGACCAACTGCCCGGCCACCACCCGGGTGGGCACGCCGCGGCGGACGACGCCGCCGGCACCGTCCGGGTCGTCGAACCGGGGCAGGTACACCGGTGCCGTCTCCCCCGCGCCGGCGCAGGACAGCGCGGGTACGACATCGCCGAGGTCCAGGTTCCACCGGCCGGTGCCGGACTCGGCGTACCGGAAGCCCAGGGAACCGTTGGGCACCACCGGCGCCCGCGACGTCTCGTCCCAGACGACCGTCTTGAACGCCTCCTCGTCGCCGGCGCCGCCGAGATCCGCGGCGGTGAGGAACCGGCCCGCCACGTAGCCGCCGTCCCGCCGCGTCAACGTCACCAGGCACGGCAGATCGGTGAAGCGGCGCGCGTAGTCGACGAACCGGGGTGTCTGGCGGCGGGCGTAGAACTCGGTGAGGATCACGTGCCCCATCGCCATGGCCAACGCGCCATCGGTGCCCGGCTGGGCCGGCAGCCATTCGTCGGCGAACTTGACGTTGTCCGCGTAGTCGGGACTGACGACCACCACCTTCTGGCCCCGGTACCGCGCCTCGGCCATCCAGTGCGCGTCCGGGGTGCGGGTCACCGGCACGTTGGAGCCCCACATCATCAGGTACGCGGCGTCCCACCAGTCCGCCGACTCGGGCACGTCGGTCTGGTCGCCGAACACCTGCGGCGAGGCCACCGGCAGGTCCGCGTACCAGTCGTAGAACGACAGCATCGTGCCGCCGATCAGCGAGATGAACCGGGCGCCCACCGCGTGCGACACCATCGACATCGCGGGGATCGGGGAGAACCCGGCCACCCGGTCCGGTCCGTACTGGGTGATCGCGTGCACGTGTGCCGCCGCGATCATCTCCAGGGCCTCGTCCCAACCGACCCGGATCAGGCCACCCTTGCCCCGGCCCCGCTGGTAGCGACGGCGGCGTTGCGGGTCGGCCTGGACGTCGGCCCACGCGGCGACCGGGTCACCCAGCCGGCCCTTGGCCTCCCGGTACATCTCCACCAGGGCACCCCGCGCGTACGGGTAGCGGACCCGGGTGGGCGAGTAGGTGTACCAGGAGAACGCCGCGCCCCGCGGGCAGCCGCGGGGCTCGTACTCGGGACTGTCCGGACCCACCGAGGGGTAGTCGGTCTGCTGCGACTCCCAGGTGATGATCCCGTCCTTGACGTACACCTTCCACGAACACGACCCGGTGCAGTTCACCCCGTGCGTCGAGCGCACCACCTTGTCGTACGACCAGCGGTCCCGGTAGAAGGTGTCGGCCTCCCGACCACCGACGTGGTACAGCGCTCGGCCGTCCGCGGACACTTCGGCGCGGCGAACCAGCCCACCCAACCCGAGCAGCGCACGGCCGGCCGGACCGGCAGAACCGTGGCCATCCGGTGCGGTGCCCGTACGAACTCTCCTCGCCATGCCAGCTCCTTGATCCTCCGCCTGGGGCAATGGTCGTCCGGCGTAGGTACCGGCACAACCGGGACGCGCCGTGTCGAGGCCCCCGAAGGGGCCTCGGGCGACTACGGTCGATCGTCAGGCGGTGGCGAGGGGCCGGTCGTCGGTCTGGGTGCGGGTCGGTTCGGGTGGTGCGAATGCCTTGGTCCTGGGGGTGATGAATGCGTGGGCGAAGCCGGCGATGGCGAGCAGGGCGAGCAGGCCGGCGGCGGGGTAGG
>JAEHDK010000143.1 GCA_016880465.1 Micromonosporaceae bacterium | reverse complement strand
TGGTACGCGGCGTACATGGACGAGATCACGGCCAGCAGCACCTGCGCCGTGCAGATGTTGCTGGTCGCCTTCTCCCGGCGGATGTGCTGCTCGCGGGTCTGCAGCGCGAGCCGGTACGCCGGCGCCCCGGCCGCGTCCCTGGACACGCCGACCAACCGGCCCGGCAGCGACCGCTCCAGCCCGGCGCGTACCGCGAGGTAGCCCGCGTGCGGGCCGCCGTAGCCCATCGGCACGCCGAACCGCTGCGTCGTACCCACCGCGATGTCGGCGCCGGCCTCGCCCGGCGGCCGGAGCAGGGTGAGCCCGAGCAGGTCGGCCGCGACGGTGACGAGGGCACCGCGCGCGTGGGCCGCCTCGAGCAACCCCGCGTGGTCGCGGACCGCGCCGGAGGCGCCGGGGTACTGCAGGTGCAGGCCGAAGAGCTCGCCCGGCAGGGCGGCCGCGGCGTCGCGCAGGTCCGCGACGTGGACCTCGATGCCCAGCGGCTGCGCCCTGGTCGTCAGGACCGCGATCGTCTGCGGCAGGGTGTCGGCGTCCACCACGTACACCCGGCTGGTGCTCTTGCTGGCGCGGCGGGCGAGGGCCATCGCCTCGGCCGCGGCGGTCGGCTCGTCGAGCATGGAGGCGTTCGCCGTGGCGAGCGCGGTGAGGTCGGCCACCATGGTCTGGAAGTTGAGCAGCGCCTCCAGCCGCCCCTGGCTGATCTCCGGCTGGTACGGCGTGTAAGCGGTGTACCACGCAGGGTTCTCCAGCACGTTGCGGCGGATGACGCCCGGCGTGTGAGTGCCGTGGTAGCCGAGGCCGATCATCGACACATGTAGCTGGTTTCGCGCCGCCAGCGCGCGCAGTTCGGCGAGGACCTCGGCCTCGCTGGCCGCCGGCGGCAGGTCAAGCACACCCTGCCAGCGGATGGCCTCGGGCAGGGCGGCGTCCATCAGCTCGTCGAGTGAGCCGTAGCCGACGGTGTCAAGCATGTGACGCAGCTCGTCGGCGGCGGGACCGACATGGCGTCGAACGAACGGACCGGTCATCAGGCACTCCCGAGGGCGAGGTCGACACGCGGCCTCCCCCTCTGTCGCGGCCTACCCGGCCCCTTCAGAGTCGCCTGCACCACGCGGTCCCTTGTACCTGAGAGGTTCCGGGGAGGATTTGCCCCTTCGGCGCCGCCCGGCTGGCCGCCGGGTGGTCTCTCCCGTGTGGTGTAGCGGCACCACAAACGCTACCAGCGAGCGCGGGATGGGACAGTCCTTCCCCGGCTCGCCGGCCAGCCCGTGTCGGTGTGATCGCCCACACTATGTCCGTGCATCGAGTGACCGGCATCGGCGGCCTACTCCTGCGCGCCGCGACTCGGCAGCGCTGCGCGTGCTCGTCCTTGGGTGCTAGCCGGGCGGGCGGGTCGCGGCGGAGTCGGCCGTGACCATCAGGTTCGAGCGCAGGTCGAACACGGCGCCGGAGCCGGCCCGCCAGCTGCCGTCAGCCGCCTTGCGGGCGGCGAACAGCTCGTAGAGCCGGCACCGCGCCGGGTCGTACAGGATGATGTGCCGGTCGCTGCCGGCCTCGATGCGGACGTTCGCCGGGATCGGGTAGCGCCCCTTGTCGCTCTCGCTTGCCTAGTCGAACCCGACGGGCACGTCCCGGGTTCCGGCCGGCACGACCGTTACCGGTATCCCGATCGCGCCCCCCTCGTACTGTCCCGCGCCGAAGTCCGGGTGCATCGTGGCGGTCGCGCCGATGCTCGCCACGTATTGGGCCGAGTTCCGGTGTACCGGCAGCCGCGACACATCGGCGTGCCACACGTTGTCGGCCGGGAACAGCGGGCACCCGGTCGCCGCGGTGGTCCGCGTGGCGCTCGGCGTCGGTGCCGGGCCCAGGCCGGCGATCGCGGCGGGGTCCGTCGAGGTTTGCCCGGCGGCGGCCGCCGTAGGCTGGCTCGGCCGCCGGCCCCGTCGTCCCACAAGCGCCGGCCGGACAATCCGATCGGCTGGCTGCTGCTGGCCCAGGGCGCCGCGTGGCTGCTGGCCGGTGTGCTCGCCGACTACGCGAACTACGCCATGTCGCCCGCGGGCGGAGTGCCCCCGGGCCGGCGCTGGCCGCGTGCCGAGGTCACCACGACACCTCGGCCCGGCTGTACCTGAAGCTGCTGGACCAGGACGGCTGGGACGAGGCAGCACATCTGGGGCTCGTTGCGACGCTGGTCCGAGCTGGTCACCACGGGGAAGCCAGAAACCGGTACCAGCACTACGCCACTCGGATGGCCGAACTGCGCGTCCCGGCCAAGCCCTGCGAACTGGCGACGCCGTCGTCGCCTTGATGACCGGGTCCAGGTTGGGGCTCTGGGACTCTGGTTGGCTCCTGCCTGTGGTTTCTTCGGCATGTCGCGGTCTGGCCGTGGTTTGTCCTTTGTGGACTTGTCGGAGGGTCCTGCTAGGTTTCGTACATGAGTTCGGGTGCCGGGGTGGTGGCGGCGCTCGACGACGTGTTGGACCGGCTGGCCGCGGCCGACCCGGCTGGGTTGTCCGATCTGGCGTTGGTGCGCCGGATCGCCGCGGTGCAACAGCGGCTCAACCGGCTACACGGACTGCTGCTGCGCGACATCGCCCTGGCCCATGGTCGGGGTGCGGCGGCCGCGGACGGGTTCGCCTCGACGCAGGCGTTGCTGCGCCGCCGGTGCCGGCTCGATGGCCGGGCCGCCGCCCAACACGTGGCGGTCGCCGCGACCGTGGGTGAGCTGCCGGACACGGCCGCAGCGTTGACCGGTGGGGATATTGCGGTGGGGCATGCCGCGGCGATCTGCCAGGCCCGCCGCGACCTGGGTAGCCAGGTGCTGGCCGGCGGGGCCGAGCAGCTGCTGCTGGCCGAGGCCCGCGCCCAGCCGGCGGGCCACGTGTGGCGGCTGGCCCGGGTGCTACGCGACCGGCTCGACCCGGACGGGGACCGGGATGCCCGGATGTTCCGGGACCGGTGGCTGGACGTGGCCCGCACCCTGCACGGCATGGTGTCGATACAGGGCATGCTCGACCCGGCCACCGGTGAACTGCTGATGACTGCCCTGGGCACGTTCACCCCGCCACCGGACCGGCCAGCCACCAGCCCAACCGACGGCGGCCCGGCCGATGCCGGAGCGGCCGATGCCGGAGCGACGGGTGCCGGAGCGACGGGTGCCGGCGTGACGGGTGCCGGCCCGCTGGGCAGCACCGGCCCAGCCGGCGCCGGCTTACTCGGTGGTGGGCTGGGGTGCGATTCGCGCACCGCGGGGCAGCGCCGCGCTGACGGGCTGGCCGACCTGTGCCGCGCCGCGTTGGGCGCCGCCGACGGCCCGTTGACCGGGGAACACCGTCCACACGTGACGCTCACCGTCGACCTGGACACCCTGCGCCGACCCGACCAGCCGCAGGACCCGAACACCGCCGACCCGCCCGAGCATCATGCGCGGGAGCTCACGCCCGCCGGGCGTCGGCATGGCGAGGCCGTGCCCAGCGCACCGCAGTCCGTCGAGACGGTGCCCGGCGGGTCTGTGCCGGGCGGGGCGGTGCTTGGTCCTGCCGCCGAGCCGATCAGCGCCGCGACCGCCCGCAGGCTGGCCTGCGACGCCGGTGTCATCCCTGCCGTGCTCGGTTCCCGCGGCGAACCGCTGGACATCGGCCGGCTGTCCCGCACCGTGCCCGCCGGCATGCGCCGCGCGCTACACCTGCGGGACCGGGGCTGTCGATTCCCCGGCTGCGACCAACCACCCCACCGCACCGACGCGCACCACATCCGGCACTGGGCCCGGCACGGACCGACCAGCCTGGCCAACCTGGTGCTGCTGTGCGCGTTCCATCACTGGTTGGTCCACGAAGGACAGTGGACCCTGCACTACGATCCCGCCGCCGACATCCTCACCACCCGCCGACCCGACGGCACCCCGTACGACCTGACCAGCGGGCCCCCCGGACACAGCCCCTGACCGCGGCCGCCGCACACGGCTGGCGTGTCGGCGCGAGGCCTGTTGAGAGCAGGCGAATGCCGGTTAGCCTGATCTGATGGTCGATCGCCGGGCCGGCGCAGTGTGGTCGTTGTTCGGCCTGATCGCCGTCGTGTCCTCGGTCCTGGTGCTACACCGGCCCGCCGCGGAGCGCCTGTCGGACCTGCACATCTACTACGGCGCCGCGCAGACCGTCCACGCTGGACAGCCGCTCTACGGGTACGTCGCGAGTAACGGCGGCCCCTTCACCTACCCGCCGTTCGCGGTGTTGCTACTGTGGCCCGTCACCGCGTTCCCGGAGCCCGTCGTACAGCTGGCCTGGCTGATCCTGACCTGCGCGACCGTGGCACTCATGGCCGCCGTGGTGACCCGCGGGATAGCCGCGACGCGCGACAACCGACAGCTTGTCGTTGCCGCCGTGGGGTGCGCCGTGATGGTCTCCGCACCGGCCCAGAGCAACCTGCGTTTCGGCCAGGTCAGCATCTTCATCGTCCTGCTCGCCCTGGTCGACGGGGTTGGCCTGACGCCGGCCCGCTACCGCGGCGCGCTGGTCGGCGTGGCGGCCGCCATCAAACTGACTCCGCTGCTGTTCGTGGTGTTCTTCCTGCTCGCGCGGCGGTACCGGGACGCCGGCCGGGCCGCCGTGGCGTTCGCCGGCTGCGCCGTACTGGGCGGGGTCGCCCTGCCCGCGGACAGCTGGACGTACTGGTCCGGCACCATGCTCGACACGTCCCGGATAGGGGACCTGGCCTCGCTGGGCAACCAGTCCGTACACGCGATGCTGCTGCGGGTGGGCATCGCGCCCGGCGCGCTACCGCTGCTCTGGGCGGTCCTCATCGCGATCAGCTGTGGTACGGCGCTGCTGCGTGCCCGGCACCTTCAGCTCGATGGGCAGCCGGTGCGTGCCGCCGTCCTGGTCGGCTGCGCGACGGTCGCCGCATCGCCCGTGTCCTGGACGCACCACCAGGTCTGGACAGTGCTCGCCGCGATGTTGCTCATCGCCACGGACGGAACGGTGCACCGTGTCGCCGGGGCGGTCCTGCTGGTCGTCATGACCGTGTCCCTCGGCGTCCTGCTCAGTGACGTGTCAACGGTTCCTGGGCTGCAGTTCTTGTTCGAGAACGCACGTGCGCTCGGCGTCGTCGCGACCTGCCTGGCCGGCTGCGGCGCGGCGGCGGTCGCGGCAACAGTATCCGGCCGAACGATTGCCGCGGGCCGAACAATTGCCGCGGGCCGGGCGATCGCGGCCGCCCGGATAGCTGCGACCGGACGGGCCACCCGTACCCGCCTCGGGCTTCGCGCGGTTGCCGCCGTCGCCGCCACGCTGGTGAGCTTCGCCGTGCTGCCCCTGCCGGCCGGGGCCGACCCCACGTTCAAGGCGTACACGCTGGCCGATGCCGGCAACCCGCGCTACTTCTTCTACTGCCGGACCCCGGTCGGCTGCGCCGACCTGGCGACCGGCGCGGCGGTCCAGTTCGGCACCGCGCGGGAGAAGACGAAGGTACGCGTGAACGGGGTGGCCGACAATACGGTCCGGCGCCTGGAGTACCAGTCCGCGCCCGGCGGCGCGCCGCGGGTGATCCCGATTGTGGAGATCTTCCCCGGCCAGCGCGCGTTCTCCTTCCGGAGCGCGAGCATGGCCCATGGCCGGCTCGTGGCATACGGCGATGACGGCGTGGTGCTCGCGACCTTCACGGATGAGCTGCCGGCCGGCCGGTAACCCGGAGACGGGCCCGGTCAGTCACGTCCAGGCAGCGAGGAGCGCATGAGCTGCGGCCGTACGCGATCGGCCGCGCCGTGGCCCGGATACCAGGTACACGCGACGCCGAAGCCGACCAAGCGGCCGGTAGCGAACACCGGTCCAGGGCCGCGAAGACGGAGTACGTCGGCCCTCAGCTCGTCGACCGAACACCGCGCGGGTTCCGCGTCGATGCTCACCACGGCATCGGCCGTCGTCGGTACGTCGAGCACAGGTAGCTGCTCGTCAAGGTGGTACCGGACGACGATCCGGGTCACCCGGGGATACTAGGCCGGCTGCGGTGCATGAGCCAGCGCCGAAATCTCTCACCGGCCGCCGGCCACCCGAAGGATGGCCCCGGTGGTGTACGACGCCTCGGGCGACAGCAGCCAGGCGACCGCGTTCGCGATCTCCGCAGGTTCGCCCGGCCGGCCGAGCGGGATGGTCGGCCCCAGCCGGTCGGCCCGGCCCGGGTCACCGGACGCGGCATGGATACCGGTACGGATGATGCCCGGCGACACCCCGTTGACTCGGATGCCGTCCGCGGCGACCTCCTTCGCCAGCCCGATCGTCAGCGCGTCCACGGCCGCCTTCGCGGCTGCGTAGTGCACGTACTCGTCCGGACTGCCCAGGGTCGCCGCGGACGAGGAGATGTTCACGATCGCCCCGCCCGGCCCACCGGTCCTGGTCGACATCGCGCGGATGGCGTGCTTGGCGCAGAGCACGTAGCCGAGGAGGTTGACGTCCAGCACCCGGCGCAGCTCCTCGACCGTCAGGTCGACCAGCCGACCCAGCGGGCTGGTCACACCGGCGTTGTTCACGAGCCCGGTCACCGGGCCCAGCGCGCCCGCTACGGTGTCGAACAGCCGTGCGACGTCCGCCTCGACGGTGGTGTCGACCCGTACCGCGACAGCCCGGCCGCCGCTCTCAGCCACGGCCGCAACGACCGACGCGGCGGCCGCCGCGTCGATGCGGTACCCGACCGCGACGTCGTGGCCGGCCCCGGCCAGTCGCCGTACGGCCGCCGCCCCGATCCCCCGCCCGCCGCCGGTCACGACCGTGACTGGCCGCCGGGCACCCGAGAGCCGGTCACCCGAGAGCCGGTCACCCGAGAGCCGGTCACCAGAGAGTGGATCAGCATTACCGCCCGGTCGCATGTCGCGACTCTAAGCTAGGGCAGTGAGCTGGTCATGATCGATCCTCTGGCCACCCCGGGCCGCCTCGCGTTCTGCGGCGACTGGCACATGAACGCGGCCTGGGCGAGCCAAGCGATCGCGTACGCCGCGGAGCACCACGCCGACGTGGTGGTCCACCTGGGCGACTACGGATACACGTTCGACGCGGGGTTCATGACCGCGGTCGACGCCGCGCTCGACGCGGCGGGCATCCCGTTGCTCTTCGTCGACGGTAACCACGAGGACTTCACGTCGCTGCTGCGGTACCCGATCGGCGACAACGGGCTTCGCCAGCTCACCGACCGGGTGTGGCACCTGCCCCGGGGATTCCGCTGGGAATGGGCCGGCCGCACGTACCTGGCGCTCGGCGGCGCGCACTCGGTCGACCGGCCATGGCGCCGGCCCGGCGTCTCGTGGTGGCGCGAGGAGACGATCTCGCCGCACGAGGCCGCGGTCGCGGCCCAGCCCGGGCCGGCAGACGTGCTGATCTCCCACGACTGCCCGGCCGGCGTACCGATACCTGGGCTCGACGAGATCCCTGGGCTCGACGAGATCCCTGGGCTCGACGCAGGTGCCAGCTCGCTCTTCCCGCCGGCCGAGATCGCGGCGGCGGTCGCCCACCGGCGGGTCCTGCGGACGGTCGCCGACGCCGTACAGCCCACCGAGATCTGGCACGGGCACTACCACTGCCGGTACACGACGACCGCGGACCTGGGGTACGGCCCGGTACGCGTCACCGGCCTCGACTGCGACGGAACGGAGCTCTCCCGCAACGTGCTCGTGGTCGGGATCTGACCGTGCGCTTCCGGCCCGGACTCGAGCTCTGCCGTCGGTACCACGATGATGTCGTCGGTCCGATTCTGCTGGCCCGGTTTCCCGGGCTGCGGTACGCGGCGGCCCGCCTCGACTCCGGGTCGGAGCTGCTCGGTTTCGACACCGCGCGGTCCATGGACCACGACTGGGGCGCCCGGCTGCAGATCTTCGTCGCGGACGGCGGGGCCGACATCGGGTCGGTCTGCCGGGCCCTGGATGCCGAGCTGCCCGCGGAGTTCCTCGGGGTGCCGACCCGGTTCGCCGAGGATCCCGACGCCACGTTGGGCATCGCGTCCCCGGAGGGCGTCGCACACGGCGTTTCGGTGGTACCGCTGGGTGCGTGGTTCCAGGGCCAGCTAGGCTTCGATCCACGCGCCGGGGTCACCGCGTTCGACTGGCTGGCGACACCCACCCAGCGGCTGGCCGAGATCACCGGCGGCGCCGTCTACCACGACGACCTCGACCTGGCCGCGGGCCGGGAACAGCTCGGGTGGTACCCGGAGGACGTGTGGCGGTACGTACTGGCGTGCCAGTGGGCGCGGATCGGGCAGGAGGACCATCTGGCCGGCCGGGCCGCCGAGGTGGGCGACGAGATCGGCAGCGTGGTCCTGGCCGGCCGGCTCGTCCGCGACCTGATGCGGTTGTGCCTGTTGCTCGCCCGCCGGTACCCGCCCTACGGGAAATGGCTCGGTACCGCGTTCGGCCGGCTGCCCGGAATAGGGCCGCTGCGCGACGCGCTGGCCGGTGCGATCACCGCGACCGACTGGGCCACCCGGGAACGGCACCTGCGCACGGCGTACGAGGCGGCCGCTCTGCGCTGCACCGACACCGGCCTCATCGAACCGCTCGATCCGCGGGTCCGGCAGTTCCACAGCCGACCGTGGCGCGTCCTGGGTACCGAGCGGTTCTCCGCCGCGTTGACGGCTCGCATCACCGATCCGTGGCTGCGTACGCTGCCGCGGGTCGGCGCGATCGACCAGTTCGTCGACAACACCGACGTGCTCGCCCGCGCTGATCGGGCCCGCTCGACCGTACGCGGCTGCCTGAACCTGCCGTAGGCCAGCGATCGACGACACCCAGCAACGTGCGGGCAGCCGGCGCAGCCGCTATCGTCAGCCCGGTGATCGGTTTCGGTCAACCAACGGCGGCAAGGACGGTGGGTCCGGTCCCGCCGGCCGTGCGTACCTTGAAGCTCGCCGACCTCACCGCCAAGCGGCCCGCGCCGCGGGCTTTCCCGACCCGGCGCATCGACCACCATCTGCTCCTGCTCGGTACGGCCGGGCACGGCAGCCACACCGTGGACTTCGTCGACTACCCGTGCCGGCCCGGCACCCTGCTGTGGGCGCGGCCGACGCAGATGGTGCGGTACGGCGCGGAGCCGGGGCTGGACGCGATCCTGGTCACCTGGCCGGCGGGGTACCTTCCCGGGCTACCCGTCACCCCGTGGACCCCGGACGACCCGTTCGGTCCGGTGTACTGGCAGCTGGCCGGCGAGGACGAGGACGCCGTCATCGACGAGGTGAGCCAGCTGGTCGTCGACTGCGAGCGGTTCGGCACCGGTCAGCTGGCCGTCGAGTTCCTGCGCCACCAGCTGGCCGCGCTCGTCCTGCGGGTGGCGCTGGTGCCGCCGGTCGACCCGTACCCGGGCAGCCCGAGCGAGGTGGAGACGTTCCTGCGGTTCCGCCGGGTCGTCGAGGCCGGATTTGCGCAGAGCCGGCAGGTCAACGAGTACGCCGCGGACCTCGGTTGCTCGGTGCGTACGCTGACCCGCGCCTGCCTCGCCGTCACCGGCCGCAGCGCCAAGCAGGTCGTCGACGATCGGGTGGCGTTGGAGGCGATGCGGCTGCTGGCGGGTACCGACCTGCCGATCGCCACGATCGGCAGCCGGCTCGGGTTCACCGGACCCACCCATTTCTGCCGGCTGTTCCACCGGGCGGTGGGCTGCCCGCCCGGCACGTTCCGGGCGCGGACCCGCGGCGTACGCGTGGTCACCCGCCGGCGCCCGACCTGACCGCGGACGATCCACATAGGACGGTGACGTTGCCAGCAAGCCGGCCGGGCCACTCGCCTACTGCTTAGTCGCGTACCGCGTCCTGCACGCTCGTCTCTTGCGGGCCGAGGAAGACCGGGTCACGCCGCGATGCCAGGTCGAGTACCGCCTTGACGCACGCGCCCCGCTCCCGCACGCTGGCCCGCCACCATTCGCCCCGGTAGTGGCGTACGGTGTCGTCGCCGACCCCGGCAGCGTCCACCCCGAGCCGTCGGCACAGGGTCACCGCCCTCGCGATGTGGTAGCTCTGCGTGATGACGATCGCCTGGCGTACCCCGAAGATCCGCTTAGCCCGCAGGCAGGAGTCGTACGTGTCGAAGCCGGCGTAGTCCTCGACGACGCGGCGCTCGGGCACGCCGGCGTCGATCAGCCACTGCCGCATGCCGGTCGGCTCGTCGTAGTCGGGCCGGCTGTTGTCCCCCGAGACCAGGATTGCGCGCACCTTGCCGGCGTCGAAGAGCTGCTTGGCGAGCGCCAGCCGGCCGGCCAGGAAGGGCGAGGGCACATTCCCCCGGTACACCTGAGCGCCCAGCACGAGCGCGACCGGGGCCGCCGGTACGTTCTCGGCCGGGTAGAGGTGGTCCTCGGCGGGCCAGGTGATCCAGATCGTGCAGAGGAGCGTGACCTCGGCCACCAGCACCACTGCGGTCACGCTCAGCACGACCGCACGGCGCCAGGAGAGCCAGCGGGGCCACCACCGCCCGAGCCGGTGGGTCATCCTGCCTGGCGGCGCGCGCGGCGTGCGGCCAGCTCATCCGCGGCCTCGACGTCGCTCCCGGTCTCCTCGTCCTCGGCGGCCCGCTCGGCCGGCAGGTGGGACAGCGAGCCCTGGATCTCCTTGAAGGCGCCGCCGATCGCGATGCCGAACACGCCCTGACCGCCCTGCAGCAGGTCGACGACCTCCTCCGGCGAGCGGCACTCGTAAACGGTCGTGCCGTCGGAGATCAACGTGATGCCGGCCAGGTCGTCGACGCCCCGCGAGCGCAGCGTGTCGATCGCCTTGCGGATGTTCTGCAGGGACACGCCCGCGTCGAGCAGCCGCTTGACGACCTTGAGGACGACGAGGTCCTTGAACGAGTAGAGCCGCTGGGTGCCCGACCCGGAGGCGTCGCGGATGCTCGGTACGACAAGCGTCGTCCGGGCCCAGTAGTCGAGCTGCCGGTAGCTGATGCCGGTCGCATGGCAGGCCGTCACGCCGCGGTATCCGACCGCGCCGTCCACGAACTCCGGGGTATCGCCTGTACTGGCCGCCGTGCTACCAACCTCGGAGACGCCGGCACTAGCCGGGTCCTGCGGCTGCTGCATGCGACTACCTCCCGCCCTCGCGGTGTCGCGTCTGCGCAACCCTATAGCTCAACTTCAGGGTTGCCGCGCAACCTTCACCGCGACACGCCGCGAACGGATGACCCGCCCGGTGTACTAGCCCGCGAAGTCCTCCGGCCGCACCTGCTCCAGGAACTCGCGGAACTTCTCGACCTCGTCCTCCTGCTCGTCCGGAATGACGATGCCCGCCTCGGTCAGCACCTGGTCGGCGCAGCGGATCGGCGCGCCCACCCGCAGCGCGAGCGCGATCGAGTCGCTGGGTCGGGCCGAGACGCGGACGTTCTCTCCGATGAGCAGGTCCGCATAGAACACGTTCTCCTTGAGCTCGACGATCTCCACGGCCTGCAGCGGCGTCTTGAGCGCGGCCAGGACATCGCGCAACAGGTCGTGGGTCAACGGCCGGGCGGGCTTGACGCCCTGCTGCTCGTACGCGATCGCCGTCGCCTCCACCGCACCGATCCAGATCGGCAGGTAGCGGTCGCCGTCGACCTCCTTGAGCAGCACGATCGGCTGGTTGCTGGGCAGTTCCACCCGAACCCCGACCACGCTCAGCTCGCGCACCGCTCCGCCTCCGTGTCGTTGCTGGCTCTCCTCTTGCACGGTACACGGACCGACCCGCGCCGCGCCCGCGAGCCGTCCCCGGGTATGGCGCCGCACGGGCCGGAACGCGGGTAGGCGCCGGCGACCGAGGCGCGTATCACAGTCAGCCGAGCGTGTCCCGCAGTCCGGTGCGTACGAGTGCCGCGTGCAGGCGCTGCGACAGGCCCGCCAACTCGCGGACCAGCTCCGCCGCCCGGGCCCGCCCGCCGGGCTCGGAGGCGCGCAGCAATGGTGTGATCAACTGGCTGAACAGACCGACCTCGCGATCGGCGGCGGCCCGGTAGCCCCGCAGGTGCCGGGCGTGGACTCCGTACCGCGCGAGCTGCGCGGCGACCACGGCGACGACCACGGCGTCCGCGTCGTACCAGCCGCCCGACCGGGCCGCGAGCAGGCCGTGCTGCTCCAGGTCGGTCAGCGTCTCGGCGGAGACACCGGCGCGCTCGGCCAGCTCGCTGCGGCTCAGCCGTACCGGCGCCCCGCCGTCGGGCTCGCCGGGCATCCGATCACCCGCTGCCCGGTCACTCCCGGCCCGGTCGGTCCTGGCGACCAGCGTGGGTCGCGGCGGCTCGGCGCCGTACTCGGCCAGCTGTTCCCGGATCACCCGCAGCGGCAGGTACCGGTCGCGCTGCGCGGTGAGCACGAACCGGAGCCGCGCCACGTCATCCCAGCTGTACTTGCGGTACCCGGACGGCGTGCGCTGCGGTTCCACCAGGCCCTCCGCCTCCAGGAAGCGCAGCTTGGAGATGGTCGTGTCGGGGAACTCGTCGCGCAGGTGGGACAGCACCTCGCCGATCGTCATGAGCGGCTCGGAGCTGCGCTGGTCCGACCGACGGTAGCTTGCCGGCGAGTGGGTCGTCGGCGAGTGGGTCGTGGGCGGGTAGTTAGTCGGGCTCCCGCCGGCCGACGCCGCCGACGCCGCCCCGGCCGTCACGGCCGCAGGCCCTCCTCCTCGGGCCGCGGCCCGGCGATGAACACCAGCCGGAACTTGCCGATCTGCACCTCGTCGCCGTTGCTCAACGTGGCCGCCTCGACCCGTTCCCGGTTGACATAGGTGCCATTCAGGCTGCCCACGTCGCGCACGGTGAAGGCGCCGCCGTCCCGGTGGAACTCGGCGTGCCGGCGCGACACGGTGACGTCGTCGAGGAATATGTCGCTGTCCGGATGCCGGCCGCTCGTCGTCACGTCGTGGTCGAGCAGGAACCGGGCGCCCGCGTTCGGTCCACGGCGGACGACCAGCAACGCCATGCCAGGCGGCAGCGAGCCGGACATGCGGCCTGGTACCACGTCTGCGTCGGGGCCCTCCAGCGCCTCGTCGAGCGCGCCGAGGTTCAACGTCGAAGTAACGTCGAGCGGCGGGAACTCGTCGTCGGGGCGCGTCATCGAACCACCTCACGTACTGATTCATCGGTCGACTGGGCGAGCCTAGCCAGCCCCGAAATGAGGGGTCAACCAGACGCGCGGACGAATACCGCGCTCACTGCTGCGTCAGCTCACGGTACCCGTCGGCATCGAGGAGCTCGTTCACGGTATCCGGGTCGGCCGGCTCGATCTGCACGAGCCACCCGGCGCCGTAGGGTTCCGTGTTGATCAACTCGGGTTTGTCGGCGAGGCCGTCGTTGCGCGCCACCACCGTACCGGTCACCGGCGCGTAGATCTCCGACACGCTCTTGGTCGACTCGACCTCCCCCAGCGGCTCGCCGGCGGTGACCGGGCTACCCGGCTCGGGCAGCTGTACGTAGACGATGTCGCCGAGCGCGTCCTGGGCGAAGTCCGTGATGCCGACGCGGAGCGCCGTACCGTCCCCGGCCCCTACCCACTCGTGCTTGTCGGTGTACCGCAGCTCGTCCGGAATCACGGCCCACATCCTCGTCGTCAGGTCAATCGGGTACGGCGGTCAATCGGGTACGGCGGTCAATCGGGTACGGCGGTCAATCAGGTACGGCGTACCGCAGGACGCCCTGGGGGTGCAGCGCGGTCACGCGGACGACCGCCGGCTCGCCGATCGTGAGGCTACCGCCGTCCGTGGTGACCGTCTCGACCACCCCGCCGGGAATGTTGAGCGCGGTACGCATCGTCTGCGGTTCCCCGATCACGGTGATCGTGTACGGGGCGGACAGCCGCTGCCCACCGGCCAGTATGCCGCCATCGGCGTCGACGAACGCGGTGGAGGCGACGATGCGTACCGACGTGGACCCCGGTCCGGAGATCTGCATCGCCTCGGCGCCGGCGCCGCGCAGCTCCTCGACGGCGTCGAGGATCGCCTCGGCGCGGATCGGCCGGCCGCTCGGGCTGAACGTCGCGACGATGCCGGGCCCCTCGGCCGGCAGGGTGCCGGCGAGGATGCCGAGCTCGTCCGCGCGCTTGCGTGCCTCGTCCAGCGCCGCCTGCCGGCCCTGGGCGCCGGACTGGAGCTGGCGCTGCGTCTCCTCGAGGTTCGCGATCTCCTGGCGGAGCCGCTGCTCCCGGGCGTCCAGGTCGGACAGGATGCGGACGAGGTCCTCCGGGCGCGCCGTCGACAGCGTCGGGTCGGCCGAGTTGCTCTTGAGCTGGACCACCAGGCCGAACCCGAGCAGGCCGATCAGGACCCCGATCATCGCACCGGCCGCCGAGAACCGGCGCCGCGACCGAGTGCCGGCCCCCGGCTCCGCCCCGCCGTCGGCATCAGGCGCAGCCCCGCCGTCGGCATCAGGCGCAGCCCCGCCGTCGGCATCAAGCGCAGCCCCGGCGTCGGCATCAAGCGCAGCCCCGCCGTC
>JAEHDK010000142.1 GCA_016880465.1 Micromonosporaceae bacterium | reverse complement strand
GCCTGGAAGTGCAAAGGGCGAGTACCCCGGCCCCCGCCGCCGGCCCGACGTCGGCTCGGCGGTGGGCGGGGTGGTGGCCGCCGCGGTCTCGTCGTAGCGGCGAGCCTGGTCGAAACCACGTGTGCGGCTGGTGCGGTCGTCGGTCGACACGTCCGTCCTCCCTGTGAGTCTCGGTCCCGGTGGGGGGCGAGTTGTGCGGCTAGACCGTATCGCTGCGATGTGACAGTTTCAAACATCTGTACGACGTGTCGCGCCGCAGATCTCGACAACGGGCTGTCGCGTCTGGTAGACCATCGTACGTCCGTACGATCGAACTGCTGTTCGACCTGGAGGAGCGATGCGGGGATCGCGAGGAGGGCGCGGCTCGGCACCGCGCGGGATGGGCCGGAGGGCCGCCCGCCCGGTGCGGCTGACCCGGCGGGGACGCCTGGCCGCGTTGGGGTTCTTCCTGACGGTGACCGCACTGGTCAGCGCGCTCGCGGCCACGGCCACCGACGCCGCCGAGCCGGCCGGTGAGCGACCCGTCGCCGTGGTGCAACCGGGCGACACCCTCTGGTCGGTTGTCGACCGGGTCGCCCCGGACGCCGACCCGATCGTCACGATCGAGGAGATCCGCCGGCTCAACGGCCTGACGGGCTACACGGTCTATGCGGGCCAACGGCTCACGCTGCCGGGCAACTGACGCCGGGGTCCACCGCGTCCGACCCTGGCGTGCCGCGGCATGCCCCGCGCAACATGCGCCACGCGACACACCCCGGCGGCTTGCACCCGAGCCGGCTAAGGACTACCGTCACCCCCTAGATGTAGTAGTTACAAGGGTGTAAGTTGTCCACAGGTTGGGGTCATTGCCCGCAGTTGGGCACAGGTTGTGCACACGGAGGACGACTCGGCCCGCCCGTTCGCGTGCCCGTCCGGGGCCGCGGTCATCGACGCCGGAGAGGGGTGGTCATGCGCTGTCCGTACTGCCGCTATGCCGACTCCCGGGTCGTCGACTCCCGGGAAGCCGAGGACGGCCAACTCATCCGCCGCCGCCGGGCCTGCCCGGAGTGTGGTCGCCGGTTCACCACCGTCGAGGAGGCAGTCCTCGCGGTCGTCAAGCGCAGTGGGGTCACCGAACCGTTCAGCCGGACTAAGATCATGTCTGGGGTTCGCAAGGCATGCCAGGGGCGGCCGGTGGACGACGACGCGATCGCGCTGCTCGCCCAGCGGGTGGAGGAGACGATCCGGGCTCGCGGCGCGGCCGAGGTGCCGAGCCACGAGGTGGGCCTCGCGATCCTCGGCCCCCTGCGCGACCTTGACGAGGTGGCGTACCTGCGGTTCGCGAGTGTGTACCGCTCGTTCGACACGCTGGACGACTTCGAACGGGAGATCACCGCCCTACGGGTGGCGGCCGCGGCGCGACAGGAAACCGCGGACGAGCCGGCCGCCGGCCGGTAGCAGAGTCGACCAGGAAACCATCTGCGGCGGATGCCGTACGACATGAGGGGGCTGGGGTATGGCGGGGGATGACATGGCTTCGTCGAAGAACGCGGCGACGGTCGACCGGTCCCGTGGGGCGAAGGTACGTGCGCGCGCCGCGGCGGACGGCGGGCTGCACATCGAGCGCGTCTGGACGACCGAGGGCCGGCATCCGTACGACGAGATCACCTGGGAACGCCGCGACGTCGTGATGACGAACTGGCGGGACGGGTCGATCAACTTCGAGCAGCGCGGCGTGGAGTTCCCGGACTTCTGGAGCGTGAACGCGACGAACATCGTCACCACGAAGTACTTCCGGGGGGCGATCGGTACGCCCGAGCGCGAGCACAGCCTCAAGCAGCTCATCGAACGGGTGGTGAACAAGTACCGGACCGCGGGGGAGGAGCACGGCTACTTCGCCACGGCCGCCGATGCCGAGGTCTTCGCGCACGAGCTGACCTGGATGCTGGCGCACCAGGTGTTCAGCTTCAACTCGCCGGTGTGGTTCAACGTGGGTACCGCGTCCCCGAGCCAGGTGTCCGCGTGCCAGCCGTACGACGCGCTGGTCAGCACGCCGGGTGGACTCGTGCCCATCGGCCGGCTGGTCGAGGAGAACGCGGTCGGCGCCAAGGTGTACGACGCCCATGGACTCACCAAGATCCTGGCGGTACAGGCGAACGGCGTGAAGGACGTGCTGCGCCTCCACACCAAGGCGGGCTACCAGCTCGACGTCACCGCCGACCACCTCGTGTGGCGGAGCACTGGCACCGGCACCGGCCGCTTCGTGCCCGCCGGCACGCTCCGGCCGGGCGATCGGCTCGAGTGGCACCGCCGGCCCGCGTACGGCGAGGCCGAGATCGATCCTCGTGAGGTAGCGGAGGCCGCGCTCGCCGGCTGGCTGCAGACCGACGGCTTCGTCGGTCAGTACGCCGAGGGGACCAACCGGTCGTTGACCGTCGAGGCGATGACCGTCAACGAGGACGAGCTGCGGTGGGTCACCTGGGCGCTGGACGAGGTCTTCCCCGGCGTGCACCGGCACGAACGGCGGGTCGGGACGCAGGACCCGTCGCTCGACTGCCGGCGTACCCGGCTCTACGGCGAGGTGCTACGGCCGTTCGTCGAGAAGTGGGGACTGCTCGCCCGCGGCACGGACATGCGGTTGCCGGATCGGTTGCACGCCGCGCCGCTGCCCGTCGTCACGGCATTTCTGCGCAGCGTATTCCAGGCCGAGGGTCACGTTTCCGCGGCGCAGCGCTCGACGCTGCCGGCCTTCGACATGATCTCCGAAGGTGTCGTCCGCGGAGTGCAGAGCCTGCTGCTGCGGTACGGCATTTTCGCGCGTGTTTCCCGCACGGCCGATCCCCGGGAGAACCGGCACGGCTGCTGGTCGCTGCATATCCAGAACGCCGGCGACCGGGAGATCTTCGCCGACGAGATCGGGTTCGTAGACCGCCGGAAGACGCAAGAGCTCGACGACAGTTTCGACCTGGCCGGGCGCACCGCCGCGCCGGCGAAGCAGCTGGAGATCGCCCGCGTGGATCACCTCGGTCCGATGGAGGTCTACGACATCCAAACCGAGTCCGGCGAGTACCTGTCGGGCAGCCTTCGCGTGCACAACTGCTTCATCCTGGCCGTCGACGACTCGATGGACTCGATTCTCGACTGGTACAAGGAAGAGGGGTTGATCTTCAAGGGTGGTTCGGGATCGGGCGTGAACCTGTCCCGGATCCGCTCCTCGCGCGAGCTGCTGTCGTCCGGCGGCACCGCGTCGGGGCCGGTGAGCTTCATGCGCGGCGCCGACGCGTCGGCGGGCACCATCAAGTCCGGCGGGGCGACCCGGCGGGCCGCCAAGATGGTGATTCTCGACGTGGACCACCCGGACATCGAGGAGTTCATCAAGACCAAGGCGCGCGAGGAGGACAAGATCCGGGCGCTCCGGGACGCCGGGTTCGACATGGATCTGGGCGGCCACGACATCGTCAGTGTGCAATACCAGAACGCCAACAACTCGGTACGCGTGTCCGACGACTTCATGCGTGCAGTCGAGCAGGGTGACACGTTCGACCTGCGCGGCCGGCTCGACGGCGAGGTCATCGAGCGGGTGGACGCCAAGGCCCTGTTCCGGTCGATGGCGCAGGCGGCGTGGGAGTGCGCCGATCCCGGCATCCAGTACGACGACACCATCAACGACTGGCACACCTGCCCGGAGAGCGGCCGGATCACCGCGAGCAACCCGTGTAGCGAGTACGTCCACCTCGACAACTCCTCGTGCAACCTCGCCTCGCTGAACCTGATGAAGTTCCTCCACGCGGACGGCTCGTTCGACGTGGCAGGGTTCGTCAAGTCGGTGGAGTTCGTGATCACCGCGATGGACATCTCCATCTCGTTCGCCGACTTCCCGACCCAGAAGATCGCCGAGACCACCCGGGCGTACCGCCAGCTCGGCATCGGGTACGCGAACCTCGGCGCACTGCTGATGGCATCCGGCCTGCCGTACGACTCGGACGGCGGTCGCTCGGTCTCGGCGGCGATCACGAGCCTGATGACGGCAACCGCGTACCGGCGGTCGGCCGAGCTGGCCGGCGTGGTCGGGCCGTACGACGGCTATGCCCGCAACGCCAGCGCCCACCAGCGGGTGATGCGGAAACACGCGGCCGCCAACGACGAACTCAGGCCGGCCGGCCCGGTCGCCACCGCGATCCACCGTGAGGCGACGAAGCAGTGGCAGCAGGGCAACAAGCTCGGTGAGCGCGCGGGCTGGCGCAACGCGCAGGCCAGCCTACTAGCGCCCACTGGGACCATAGGCCTTGCCATGGATTGCGACACGACCGGCGTCGAGCCCGACCTGGCTCTGGTCAAGTTCAAGAAGCTGGTCGGCGGCGGCTCGATGCAGATCGTCAACAACACGGTGCCGCGGGCACTGGGTACTCTCGGGTACCCGAAGGAGCAGATCGAGGCCGTCGTCGAGTTCATCGCGGAGCACGGGCACGTGGTCGACGCGCCCGGCCTCAAGCCCGAGCACTACCCGGTGTTCGACTGCGCGATGGGCGAGCGGGCCATCTCCCCGACCGGCCACGTACGGATGATGGCCGCCGTCCAGCCGTTCCTGTCCGGGGCTATCTCGAAGACGGTGAACATGCCGGAGTCGGCGACCGTCGAGGAGGTCGAGCACATCTACGCCGAGGGCTGGCGGCTCGGGCTCAAGGCCCTGGCGATCTACCGGGACAACTGCAAGGTCGGGCAGCCGCTGTCCAACGCCAAGCCCAAGAGGAACGAGGTGGCCAAGACCGAACCGCAGACCGTCATCGAGTACCGGCCGGTGCGCCATCGGTTGCCGAAGAAGCGACCGTCCCAGACGGTGTCGTTCTCGGTCGGCGGCGCCGAGGGGTACCTGACCGCGTCGTCGTACCCGGACGACGGCCCGGGCGAGGTCTTCCTCAAGATGTCCAAGCAGGGCTCCACGCTGGCCGGCGTGATGGACGCGTTCTCCATCGCCATCTCGATCGGCCTGCAGTACGGGGTCCCGCTGGAGACCTATGCGTCGAAGTTTGTCAATATGCGATTCGAGCCGTCCGGGATGACGGACGATCCGGACGTCCGCATGTCGTCGTCGGTGATGGACTACATCTTCCGCCGGCTCGCGCTGGACTTCCTGCCGTACGACCGCCGCGCGGAGTTGGGCATCTTCACCGCGGAGGAGCGGGCGGCACAGGTACGGGCCGAGTCCGGTGAGGACGGCGAGGACCTGGCGATGCTGGCCTCGTCGGCGCCGATCGAGGTCGCGGCACGCTCGAAGCGGAAGAAGCCGGAGGAGCCGCCGCAGGTCGCCACTCCACCGGTGCGGGCGGGTTCGTCGACCGAACTGCTGGAGGCGGTGCAGGGTACGTCGGCCGACGCACCGCTGTGCTTCACCTGCGGTACGAAGATGCGCCCGGCCGGCTCCTGCTATGTCTGCGAGGGGTGCGGCTCGACCAGCGGCTGCAGCTGAGACTGCGCCGTATTGCATTGAATGCAACATATGGATGCCGTCGGTGCAGTGCGACTCGGGTTGCGAGGGAAGGGGAGCGGCCTGCGGGCTCGCTCCCCATTCCGTTGTCTGGCAGGGGTTTGCTCGCCCCGGCGTAACCGGATTCAACGATGTTGCGTTGTTTGCAGCGTGGCTGTGAGTGCGGAGTTGGCCGGTTCGGCGCGGTTGGTGCTCGTCGAGGGCGTCACCTATCTCGATCCTGAGCCGGCTGTGTTCGAGGCGATGCTGGCCGGCTGGCAGATGCAGCAGCGGACCCGGTTTTTGAAGGCGGACACGATCCGGTCGCGGGTCGATCAGGTGCGCCGGTTCGCGGAGTTCACCGGCCAGTACCCATGGCAATGGCAGCCGCCGGAGGTGGAGGCGTTTTTCGATCGGCTCCGCTCGGCGCCACGGCTGACCCGCAAGGTCAACGCGAAGGGTGAGGCTGCCGTCCGGCCATTGGCGCAGGATCCGCCGCTGCGCAGGCAGCTCAAGCTGGAGTTGCAGTACGCGCTGTGGCCTGCGCGTCGGCGACGCCACCAAGCACACCCTCAACGGCCTGCAGTTCCACCTCGCGCAGCTCGGCTTCCTCGACGAAGCCATCCAGGTCCAGACCGAGGCCGTCGCCATCACCGAACCTGGCTGGGGCAAGGCCAGCAGACTTCCTGCTCGTCCCAATGGCACCCGACCCCGCCAGCTCCCAACGCCTCCTGCACGAAGGCGACCGGCAGATGCGCGGCATCACCAGGCTCTGGATGGACGGCGTCCTCGACGCCGCGATCAACGCCGCCGAACACACCGGCCAGCATCAGCTCCGCGACCACTACCTCCAGCTACAGGCAGACGAACAGCGGGCTCGCGACGAAGAAATCCGCCAGGCCAGCAACCAACCCGGCCCCAACGGCAACTCCGACATCGCGAGGTAGACCTCCGGCATCATGCGCCAACCGACCAACGGCTAACCGCCCAGCCCCAACAGCGGCACGATCCGGTAACGAGCGGCCACGCACGAACGGCGTCCAGCACCTGCATCGCTGCGCCTTGCGCACAACGCCCTTGACGCAAAGGCCCAGGTCGGATGATCGAACTCAAGATGATCCAGGACCAATGTGGACACGCCTGCGCGAGCACCACCGCAATCTACACCGGGGTATCGGACGAGTACCGCAACCGGCTGCTGCGACGAGCGCTGGCTACCCGGGAGGAGCACATGCGAGGCGATCTGACATGACTCGAAAGATGGGATACCGGTGGCATTTGCGGCAACTGATGGCCGCGCGAGGCATGTTCCAGACTTCAGATCTGGTCCCGCTGTTGGCCGAACGCGGAGTCATATTGTCGCGGGAGCAGGTGTTCCGGCTGGTTACCCAACCGCCGCAGCGGTTGTCGATAGACACGCTGGCGGCGCTGTGCGACATTCTCGACTGCCAGCCCAACGACCTCATCGAGGTCACCGTCGTCGCCGAACAGATCCGCAAGGCGGCCGGAGGGACTACCCGCGTCAGCGCCTTGCCGGCCGGGCGAACAGCTATCAGACGGCCGCCGTCGTCATGACGCCAGCTGCCCGGCGAGGCGAACTGGTTGCCCAGATCGTGGACCAGCTCACCTCGTCACGCTCCAGGTCTCCGGCAAGCAGAACCTGCTGCCCATCTGGCACGAGATCAGCAAGGACGAGGTCATGGCGCAGAGCCCGTCCCTAGCTGACAAAATCGCGCGAAGCACCGCCCAGTTCACGATTGAGGAGATCGCAAACGAGATCGCCTCGGGTGGTCCGGCCCGACCTCGCCCTCGCCCCCGCGTCGAGCCCACCACCACACCTCGGCTGCCTTCGAATCTCGGCTGCATCCGCTGCAACATGAGTGCTGCTTGTCCTTAAGTACGTTGAGTACTTGACGTACTTGAGGCGCTGGGGCACCCTTGTCCGGGGAGCAACGGAGGTCCGAATGTCGATCACGCATTATGACAGCTACACCGACGCTCGCGCGCACCTCAAGGATCTCCTCGACGCCGCCGAGCGGGGCCGCGTTGCTACGGTGCGGCGCGACGCGGGGCGGACCGCGGTTGTCGATGTCGAGCGCCTCCGCGCTGTCCTTGCAGCGCTGATCGCGTCGCGTGCGCAGGTGGTGGCGGAGGCGGGCGGCTGGTCGGTCTTCATCCCAGGCCTGCCAGTCTCGGCCGATGGAGCCACGTTCGAGGAGGCGGTCGTCGAGATGATCGATGCGCTTCGGGAGTACGCCGAGGATTGGCAGGAGCGCTTGCTCGACGCCCCCAACCATCGGAACAACTGGGGACTGGTGCAGCTGATCAGCCTCAGTACGGACGATCAGCTGCGAGAGTGGCTGGTTGGACCGGCGCGGTGACGTGGCCTAAGCCCACTCGGCAGGACCATGGCAAGTTCTGCGGTGTTGAGGGATGGACTCCAGTCCGTGACGCACGCGGTCGCACCGGAACGCACCACGTCACCTACGAGCTTCAGCTGCCGGACGGTCGCATCCTGCGAACAAGGATCTCGCATCCGCCCGATCGCACGACCTATGGATCAGGCCTGTGGAGCCACATCCTCCGGGACCAACTCAGTTTCTCCGAGGAGGAGTTCTGGGCATGCGTGCGCGACGGGGTCAAGCCAGGTCGGGGCGTACCGGAGGCACCTCCCGAGGCGCTGCCCGCTGATCTTGTCCACCTACTGATCACCCGCGTTGGTCTCACTGAGCCGGACGTTGCGGCGATGAACAAGGCCGAAGCGGTGGAACGACTCAACCGATTCTGGACAGAGGGCGGGTAGTCCCGCTCGAGGCGTCGGGAGAATACGGCACGGTACGAATATGTACGCTCCACCGGTAGACTGCGGAATTGCATTAGCCGCAACGTTGGATGCTGTTTCGGATTCGGGCTGAGAGACGGCGAACGCCCGGCCGTTTTGGAGGGTCGGGCGGTCGCTCACCACGGACGCGCGTGTCACTGGTCGGATTCGACCGGTGTTCGCATCGGTGAGCCGGTCTGGCTGACGCTGCCGCTAACAGCGGGCGCAAAGCCGGGCGGCTCAACGTGCGACAACAGTTGAGGGTGCGGTCGACCGGCTGCCCACCGAGCAGGCCGGCCCAGAAGCGCACCATGCCGCCGGTTCCCGGCAGTCCACCACGATCTGGTCCAGCCGTGCACGCATGGCCGCGAGCATAGGTCGGGCCACCGAGCGTCGCCTGGGGCGGGCTGACAACCGCTTGCCGGGTGCGGCACATCACTCCGCCGGCGGACCGGGTTCGACCTCCGCACCGCCCAGAATCATGCTGTGCGTACGCGACGGGAGGTCCGATGTCCCGACGAGGGTGGCTGCTCTTCGTCACGATGGGCTTGATCTGGGGTGTCCCGTACCTGTTGATCAAGGTTGCGGTGGACTCGCTCGAGCCCGCCGTGCTGGTGTTGCTGCGTAGCGCGGTGGCCGCGCTGCTGCTGGTGCCGCTGGCGCTGCGCCGGGGCCAGCTCCGGCCGGTGCTGTCGCGGTGGCGTCCGCTGGTCGCGTTCACGCTGGCCGAGCTGGCCGTACCGTGGCTGCTGCTGTCCACCGCCGAGCAGCGGCTCAGCAGTTCGCTCGCCGGCCTGCTGATCGCCGCCGTCCCGCTCGTGGGCGCCGTACTGGGCTGGCTCACCGGCAGTGACCGGCTCGCGCCGATCCGGGTCGCCGGGCTGCTGACCGGGTTCGTGGGCGTGGCCGCACTGGTCGGCCTCGATCTCGGCCGGGGCGATGTCTGGTCGCTGATCGAAATGGCGGTCGTGGTGCTCGGGTACTCGATCGGCCCGTTCATCCTCGCCCGGTACCTGGCCGACCTGCCGAGCCTCGGCGTCGTCTCCGCGTCGGTGGGCCTCAGCACGCTGATCTACCTGCCGGTCGGGCTCGGCCAGCTGCCGGACGCGTGGCCGCCGGCCAATGTCGTCGCGGCCGTACTCCTGCTCGGCGTGCTGTGTACCGCGATCGCGTTCCTGCTGTTCTTCGCTCTGGTGGACGAGGTGGGGCCGGTCCGCACCACCGTGATCACCTATCTGAACCCGGCCGTCGCCGTGGTCCTCGGAGTCGTGTTGCTCGACGAGCCCCTGACGATCGGCATCCTTGTCGGCTTCGCGCTGATACTCGCCGGCTCCGTGCTGGCCACCCAACGGTCCGCCGGGGCGGTGCCGGATGCGGAGCCGGTCACCGCGCAGCGGTGAGCCCCGCGCCCGCCGGGCACCGCCCATAGAGTGGACGCATGGAGACCTGGGACGCGATCAGGGCCCGCCGCGACGTGCGGCGGTTCGCCGACCTACCGCTGCCGGACGCCGAGCTCGACCGCATCCTCGACGCCCGCCGGCGTACGCCGTCGTCGCGGAACTCCCAGCCGTGGGACTTCGTGGTGGTGACCGATCGGGACCAGCAGGTGGGCCTGGCCGCGGTGTGGCGGTACGGAGAGCAGGACATCGCCCGGGCGGTTCTCGGGTTGCCGGCGGACCGGTGCTGCGTCTACCTGATGGCGCTCGGGTACCCGGCCGACGCGCCGTTGCGGCCGATCCGCCGCCCCGACCGGCGGCCGTTCACCGATGTCGTCCACCGTGGACGGTGGTAGCGCCGCAGCCATGAAGATTGGTTTTGCCGCGCCTGCGTCCGGGTCGTGGGCCACCCGGGACGTCATCCTGCGGGTGGCCACCCGGGCGGAGGAGCTCGGGTACGGCTCGTTGTGGACGTTCCAACGGCTGCTGTCCCCTGTGGACGGTGCCTGGGGCGAGACGTACCGCAGCGTGCACGATCCGGTGGCGCTCCTCGGATTCTTAGCGGCGGTGACGTCCCGCGTGCGGCTCGGGGTCGCGGTACTGAACCTGCCGTTCGTCTCGCCGACCGTGCTCGCGAAGCAGTGTGCGACGCTCGACGTCGTGTCGGGCGGGCGGCTCGACGTCGGCCTCGGCCTCGGCTGGTCGGACGAGGAGTTCGCCGCGACCGGCGCCGGCAAGCCGGCGCGCGGCGCCCGGGCGGACGAGTTCATCCGGGTACTTCGTACCCTGTGGACGGACGCGGTCGTCGAGCACTCCGGCCGGTTCTACACCGTGCCACGCATGACGATGGAGCCGAAGCCGATGCAGGATCCGGTGCCGATCCTGCTGGGCGGCTCCGCGCCGGCGGCGCTGCGCCGGGCGGGCCGGCTCGCGGATGGCTGGGTCTCCAGCAGTCAGGCGGACCCGACCAGGCTGGGTACCGCCGTGGCGACCGTACGGGCCGCCGCCGTCGAGGCCGGGCGGGATCCCGACCGGTTGCGGTTCGTCTGCCGCGCCGCGGTCCGCGTCCGGCCGGCGGGCACCTCCACCGGCAGCCAGGAGCGGCGACCGTTCACCGGCACTCTCGACGAGATCCGCGCCGACGTCCAGACGACCGCGGCGCAGGGCATCACGGAGCTTTTCGTGGACCTCAACTTCGACCCGGAGATCGGGTCGCCCGACGCGGATCCGGTCGCCTCGGTGCGCCGGGCCGAGGAGGCCCTCGCCTCGTTCGCGCCGGGCCGCTGACCCGGGCGCACTAGGCTGCCGGCAGGAACGTCAGGGAGGCCGCATGGCACGGTACGTCGTCGTCGGGGGTGGGATCGTCGGGCTTGCCACCGCGTACCGGCTCGTGCAGGACCGGCCGGGTGCGCAGGTCACGGTCGTCGAGAAGGAGGACCGGGTAGGCGCCCACCAGACCGGGCGCAACTCCGGCGTCATCCATGCCGGGGTGTACTACCGGCCGGGCAGCCTGAAGGCCAGGCTGTGTACCGCCGGTAGCCGGTCCATGCAGGACTTCTGTCTCGAGCACGGCATCGCGGTACGGATCTGCGGCAAGCTGATCGTCGCCACCGGCCCGGCCGAGTTGCCGCGCCTGGCCGCGCTGCACGAGCGGGCCGTCGCGAACGGGCTACCGGTGCGGATGGTCACTGCCGCGCAGGCCCGGGAGATCGAGCCGCACGTCGCCGCCGTGGCCGCGCTGCACGTCGAGAGCACCGGCATCGTGGACTTCGGCGCGGTCTGCCGTACGCTCGCCGATCTGGTCGAGAAGGCAGGCGGGAGCGTACGCCTGGGCGCCCGGGTGACCGGCTTCGCGGCCGGCGGCACGGTGGTCCAGACGACGGCGGGTGAGCTGTCCGCGGACGCCGTGGTCAACTGCGCAGGCCTGTACGCCGACCGGATCGCCCGGCTCGCCGGGATCCGGCCGCCGGCCCGCATCGTGCCGTTCCGGGGCGAGTACTACGAGCTACGGCCGGACCGCCGTGACCTGGTCCGCGGGCTCATCTATCCGGTCCCCGACCCGCAGTTCCCGTTCCTCGGCGTACACCTGACCACGATGATCGACGGGACCGTCCACGCCGGGCCGAATGCGGTGCTCGCGCTGGCCCGGGAGGGCTACTCGTGGGGCCGGATCCGGCCGCGCGACGTCGCGGAGGTCGTGGCGTACCGCGGCCTGTGGCGGCTCGCGCGGCGGCACCTGCGGTACGGCATCGAGGAGGTGCGCCGTTCGCTGTCCCAGCAACGCTTCGCGGCGAGCCTCGCGCGCCTGGTCCCCGAGGTCACCGCGGCGGACCTCGTACCGGCCGGTGCCGGGGTGCGGGCCCAGGCGATCGCGCCGACCGGTGACCTCGTCGACGACTTCCTCATCGTGGCCCGGGACCGGCAGGTCCACGTGCTGAACGCGCCATCACCGGCCGCCACCAGCTCGCTGGAGATCGCGAAACACATCGTGGCGCAGTTGCCCGACTAGCTTTCGTGTCGCCGGGGAGCTTAGTACGGTGACCGGTGGTGCAGGGGGAGGTGTCGTGCGAAGGCTGCTGGCTGGCACGGGAGTCGCACTCGCCGTCGCGATGGCCGCGGGGTGCGGCACCGCGGAGCAACCGCCGCAGGCGACCGGGTCGGTCGCACCGGTGATGTCCGGCTCACCGGAGATCAGTGCGGGCGGGCTGCCCCCGGCACCGCACAACGGGCAGAAGCCGGGGCCGAAGCCGACCCGCTGGCCGGCGGCGACCGCCGGCGGGGCGTGCCAGCTCCTCGACTACGGGACGGTCGAGCAGGCGGTCGGTACATCGTTCGACGTCGCGGCCGGCAGCCAGCAGGATGCGACGTACACCTGCGTCCTACAGAACACCGGGCTGACCGTGCCGGACCTGTCCCTCGCGGTCACTCCGACCAGCGCCGACCCGGCGGTGTTCCGCAACACCGTCATGCCCAAGGGCGCGGCGGTGCTCACCGGGCTCGGCAAGGTGGCCTACCGGTTGAACGTGCCCGCCGTCGTCAAGACCGGCCGGGGCCCGGGCGTGGAGATCGGTTGGCTGTCGGGCAACAACCGGATCCTCGTGCTGCGGTACACGATGCCCGGCGACGCGGCCGCACCCGCTGTCGAGGAGACCGCGACCAAGCTGTTCGAACTCGCCAAGATTGTCGACCAGGCGAGCCTCTAGCGCTGGCTCAGCGAGCGGCGACGAAGACCCGTGACGCGACCTCGCGCGGCAGCCGGACGCGGTCGCCCGACCGGTCGATGGTGACCCCGTCGCGCTCCTGCGCGACCGTCACCGTCGCGCCCGGGTCGACGCCCGCGGCGTGCAGCTGGCGCAGCACGTCGACGTCGGTCTGGACGCTCTCGCAGATGCGCCGCACGACTACCGCGCCGGCGAGGCCCGGGAAGGCCAGGTTGCGCTCGGGCTCGCTGTGGGATGCCGTCGCCGGTTCGGGCGCGTCGAACTCCGCCAGGCCCGGTATGGGGTTCCCGTACGGCGAGCGGGTGGGGTGCCCGAGCAGCTCGTAGACCTTGCGCTCGACCGCGTCGCTCATCACGTGCTCCCAGCGGCAGGCCTCCTCGTGGGCCTCCTCGTAGGGCAGGCCGATGACGTTGACCAGCAGCAGCTCGGCCAGCCGGTGCTTGCGCATGACGCAGATGGCCCGCTGCCGGCCGAGGTCGGTGAGCTGGAGGTGCCGGTCGCCCTCGACGACGAGCAGCTGGTCGCGCTCCATGCGGGACACCGTCTGGCTCACGGTCGGTCCGCTCTGGCGAAGCCGTTCGGCGATCCGGGCGCGCAGCGGCGTGACCCCTTCCTCCTCGAGCTCGAGGATGGTCTTGAGATACATCTCCGTGGTGTCGACCAGGTCGTTCACGCGCCGCCCTCCCGGACTGCGATGCTACCCCGCACGTCCGGCCAACCATGGTGTTGACTGGTTGGGTGATCGCCGGCCCGCTCGTCGACCCTGCCACTCTGGCCACTCTCGTCACCCGGCCGGACCCACCCACGCTGCTCGATGTCCGGTGGCAACTCGGCGGTCCACCGGGGCTGGTCGAGTACCTCGCCGGGCACCTACCGGGCGCAGTGTTCGTCGATTTCGACACGCAGCTGTGCGGCCCACCCGGCGCGGGAGGCCGGCACCCGCTGCCCGATCCGGCGGCGCTGCAGGCCGTTCTGCGCGCGGCCGGCGTACGCGCCGGACACCCGGTCGTGGCCTACGACGACGGCACCGGCCTAGCGGCCGCCCGGGCCTGGTGGACGCTGCGCTGGGCCGGGCACGAACCGGCCGCGATGCTCGACGGTGGGTACGCCGGCTGGCTGGCCGGCGGCCACCCGGTCACGACCGAGCCGCCGGC
>JAEHDK010000141.1 GCA_016880465.1 Micromonosporaceae bacterium | reverse complement strand
CGACCCGGTTGGCAGAGGCGGCCATGGCTGTCATCGGCGACGACGGCGAGCACGTGGCACGGCTCGACACGCTCAACGTACTGGCCGCGGCCCGGCACCGGTCCGGTGACCTGAACGGCGCAGTCGCGCAGTACGAGTCCGCTTTGTCACAGGCCCGCAGCAGCGGCACGCGGCTACCTGAGATCGATGCACTGGTCGGTCTGGCGCTGGTCCAGCTCGACCAGGACGATCTCGGCGCGGTCGAGGCACATGCACACGAGGCCGTCGTACTCTCGGGCAAAGCCGGCTACCGCCTAGAGGAGGGCTTGGCGCGGACGGCGCTCGCGGCGGTATTGCTGTGCAAGGGCGACCGCCCGAGCGCGGCCGAGGAGGCGTCGACCGCGCTCGACATCCACCGAGCCGCGGGCCACCGCCTCGGCGAGGCGCGCGCCCTGCTCCTGCTCGGGCACACCGAGCATGGCGAGGTCGGCACCGCGCACTGGCGCGATGCGCTGGCCATCTTTGATCACCTGGGTACACCCCAAGCCGACGAGGTACGCGCACTGCTCGGCAGCGGGCACTGATCGGGTTGCCTGAAGTGCCACAATCCGCCGCGTGACTCGCGGGAAGCGGCTGCTACCGGTCGTCGCGGTCAATGACGGATGCGCTGGCTATCGCCCGCCAGACCCGGTGCGGGGTCAGTGGTAGGTCGATATGGCGTACGCCGAGATAGGACACCGCGTCGACGACGGCATTGTGTACGGCGGGAAGCGCGCCGATGGTCCCCGCCTCGCCGATTCCCTTCGCGCCGAGCGGGTTGTGCGGCGTGGGCGTGTGCTGCCACAGCAGATCGATGCCGGGCAGGTCGGCCGCGCCGGGAATCGTGTAGTCGGCGAGGGTGACCGTCAGCGGGTTCCCGTCGTCGTCGTACGCCATCTCCTCGTACAGAGCCTGCCCGATGCCCTGGGCGATGCCGCCATGGCGCTGCCCCTCGGCCAGCAGCGGGTTGACGATCGTGCCCGCGTCGTCGACGGCGAGGTAGCGCACCAGCGATACGGCGCCGGTCTCGATGTCCACCTCGACGACGGCAAGGTGCGTGCCGAAGGTGAATGTCCGGTGTGGCAGCGCGTACTTCACGTCCACGGTGAGCTTCCTGGCCGCCGTCCGGCCGGCGACGTCGGCCCAGGTGAGCCCGGCCAGCGCGGCGTCGTCGCTCCGCCATGTGCCGGTGGTGCGGTCCAGCCCGACGCGGTGCTCGGCGAGCTGTAGTGCCGTGGCGGCCAACGCGTGCGCCTCGTCGTTGAGCCGCTCGGCCGCCTCGTGCAACGCCGATCCGGCCAGCTGCAACGAGCGCGAGCCGAACGTGCCGCCGCCGGCGGGGAGCGCCGCGGTGTCGCCGTGGCGTACGCTGATCCGCTCCAGCGACACGCCGAGCCGGTCAGCCAGAAGCATCGCAAACGTGGTGTCGTGCCCTTGGCCCTGCGGTGCGGTGCCGACGTGGGCGACGACCGACCCGTCCGCGCCGATCTCCAGCCGGGCGTACTCATCACCGCCCAGACCGGTAACCTCCACATAGGACGATAACCCGACACCGTACTGCCACCCTCCGGTGCCGCGGCGGCGAGCCTGCTCCGCGCGCAACGCCGGGTAGTCCGCAGCGGTCAGCACGGCATCCAGCGCGCCGACGTAGTCCCCGGTGTCGTACTCGGCGCCGGTCGGTGTGGCATAGGGGAAGGCGTCACGCGGTACGAGGTTGCGCCGGCGTACCTCCGCAGCATCCATCCCGATCTCCGCGGCAAAGAGGTCCACCGCCCGCTCGATGGCGGCGGTCGCCTCGGGCCGGCCGGCTCCTCGGTACGGCCGGACGGGTGCCGTATTGGTCACGACACTGCGGCCCCTGGCCTGTACGTGCGGGATCGCGTACGCTCCGGCCGCCATCAGGACGGTGGGCGAGATGAGCCAACCACCGTACCCGGGGTAGGCACCCGCATCGGCGAGGACATCGAGACGGTAGGCCAGGATCGTGCCATCCCGCCGGCCTCCGATGGTGACGGTGAGCTGCTGCCCCCGGCCGTGGCCCATCGCGAGCATGCTCTCGCTGCGGGACTCGGACCAGCGCACCGCCCGCCCGAGGTGGCGGGTCAGCCAGCAGATGGCGGCGACCTCACGATCCGCTCCGCCCTTGGCGCCGAACCCGCCACCGACGTCCGGGGCCAGCACCCGCAGCTGTCCGGGCAGCAACGCCAGCCGCTCGGACAGTTCATCCCGGACGAGATGGGGCGTCTGGGTGGACAGCCACAGCACGAGTCCGCCGTCCGCGGCCGGCCGGCAGGCGGCGGCCCGGGTCTCCAGCGGTACCGCGGCAACCCGCTGGTTGCGGATATCGCACGTCAGCCGTACCTCGCATTCGTCGAACATGCCGTCATCGCTGAACTGGCCTGCCTGGTGGGCCAGGTTCGACCCGGCCTGCGGAAAGACGAGGACGTCGCCGACGAGGGCAGCCGTGGCGGAGACCACCGCAGTACGCAGGTGGTAGTCCACCACCACCAACCCCACTGCGTCCGCGGCGAGGTACGGATCCTCGGCGACGACGACCGCGACCGGCTCGCCGGCGTACCGTACGGTGTCGGTGGCCAGCACGGGCTCGGCCATGGCCGGCGACGCATGCGAAAGCCCGACGGGTGGCACCGCCGGCAGGTCCACCTCGGCTCCGGCGAACACCGCGACCACGCCCGGGGCGGCACGGGCCGCATCCGCGTCCACCGCGGCGATCCCCGCGTGAGCCACCGGACTGCGCACGAAGGCCGCGTACAGGCAGCCGGCCAGCTCGGGCTCCCGAAGGTTGTCGACGAACGTGCCCTTCCCAACCAGCAGTCTCAAGTCCTCGACGCGGGTCACCCGCGTTCCCAGAAGGGCCATGATGCAGCCTAGCCGGGCCAGCTAGCCGCAGCGGAGCGGCCGCGTCGGATTTCTGCTGGGTGCGGCGGCGGGTGAGGTAGTGCTGGGTCGCTTCGTGGCCGTGGAGCATGCGCCAGTTCACGATCGTGTGAAGGGCTCGGTTGAGCAGGCGGTCGCCACGCCGTATGGCGGGCAGGCTTCTGATCAGGCCAGTCGGTGAGCCAGGCCCGGTGCCGGCGATCAGAGACGACGAGTCAGGCGCAGGGCACGCCCGAAGGCGGCCAGATGCTTGATGAGTCAGCGTCGATCACCGGCACCGATCCTGGCAGTAGTACACCCAAGGACCACCATGAGAGCTTCACAGATGCCGCACCCGGCCGTCATCCCCCACACTGACCGTGACGGGGAAGGCAAGCTCGTTGTCCAGCATTACGCTGTGACCTACCGCCACAAGACGGCCTATCGAGACACCTTCCCCGTCACCCATTCCGGCAACGGGAGTGCTCAGGGGTCCCCTAGAAGGTTCAGGATCAAAGCCCTGGCCTCATGAGATCTTGGCAGAGAGGGACGCCCCCTGAACCAAGTATTGAACACGGATGATCAGACCACTACAGTTTGCAGCGGCGTTACCTTCGGTTGTCTGGGGCCGCCGCGTTGGAGGACCGCAATGGCTGACCGGGGCGCCGAATCTGGGCAACAACCGATCAAACGACGAGGTTGGCAGCTTCCGTCCGACCCCGGTTCGCCGCCTGGGTCGGTTCCCCCAGGCCCTGGTGGGTTCGACCGGGCCGACGCCCGCCACGGGCCCGGGCCGCCGCAAGGCGTACGGCCCAGGTCGGTCCTTGCCAACAGCGTGGCCGGCCAGGCTCGCAATGTCGCACTCTCGAACTCCGGCGGTCACGCGGTGCTGACGTTCCGGCTGGAGCAGCACGATCCGTACGCCGGCCGAACCGGCTTGGTGACGGTGCGGATGCGTGGTGACCGGGCGATCGCGTTCGTCACCGAGGGCGACTGGGTGGAGGTCCGGGGCAGATCCAAGCGCGGATTCCTCGACGCCAAACGCGCGTTCAACCATACGTCCGGGGCCCAGTTCCGCGGGCCGTCGGCGGGCTGGGGAGCCGCCGCCATCACGGTCTTTGTGATCTTTGTCCTAAGTGTCGTGGCTTTTATCGTCACGAGGATCTTCAGCGATCTGTCCACATGGCCAACCGGACCCTAGACGTCCGGCCGGACGCGCTCGACTACCTCACTGGGTTGTCACTCGACTTCGCCACGATGCCGGCCCTGGCCTCATGGCGGCCGGTGGACCCCCGCGCCCGTCGACTGGCTCTGGTTCGAGGTGTGGGAGTCCCGGATGTGACGTCCCATGATGGTCCCGCGCCGCTGAGCGAGCCAATGCTGGCCGGCCTGGCCGGTGAGAGCATCCCGTTCGCCTTCCAGGTGCTCGGTGGCTTCGGCGGTACGCAGTTCTCGGTCGGTACGTGGGCAAGCAGCCAAGCTGACTTGGCGCAACTCGACCAGCAACAGCACATCGTTACCTCGCTGCTTGACGGGCTCTTCGCCTTCGTGGACCGCGTTCCTGCGTCGCCTGTCGATCTAGGCGCTTTCCCCCTCGCGGGGATCGCCCACGGCATTCCACAGCACGACGCTGTGGCCGACGGTCCGGCTCCCTGGGATCGTCTACTCAGGAGCATGCAAGGGCTCCGCTTCGGCGTGCTGGTGTTGGCGGAGCCGATCGATCCGTCGACAATCAGCCGGCTGCGTAACGTTGCGCTCGACGATGTGCGCGCTGCCCTTGTCGCCGAGGACGCGCGCGGACCCGGTCCACTGGCGCAGCTGTACGCGTCGCAGGTCGATGCCATGTTGAGCTCATTGACCCGGGCGCTCGCGATCGGCGGATGGCGAACCGCCGTCTATCTCCTTGGCGATTCCGCCAGCTACTGGCAGCTGTCGGCCGCGTGGCAGGCGACGTT
>JAEHDK010000140.1 GCA_016880465.1 Micromonosporaceae bacterium | reverse complement strand
TGAAGTACTGGGTGGTCGCCCAACGCCACACCGACCTGCGAGACCACTTCCAAACCCTCGCCCGAGCCACCGGACGCACTCGCGGCACGGCACACCGGGCGAGCACGGAACGGGAACGGCTCCGCGAGGAACGCGACCGACTCCGCCAACACTGCGCCGGCCTGGAACAGCTCCTCCAGACCTACGCAGTCGTGATCAACGAGCTCGCATTGGAGAACAAGGCGCTCCGCGAAAAGAGCACCAGCACGCACCCCAGCGTCACTCCGTTCAGGACACCTCGCAGGCGCGAGTCATGACCACAAGCCAGATGCGCGGAAGCCTGGCGGAAGCCTGACAGAACATCACGCCCGCGGCCCAGCGGCAGCCGTAACCTGCCCCCGTCCGCGGGCATGGTCTGATGCCGGTCAGTCATCGGCGCTGCCTACGCGCAGCCGGTAGCCCATTCCAGGTTCGGTGAGGAGGTGGCGGGGGTGGGCCGGGTCGTCCTCGAGCTTCCGGCGCAGTTGGGCCATGTACTGGCGAAGGTAGTTGGTCTCGGTCTGGTACTGCGGTCCCCACACGTCGTGCAGGAGTTGTCGTTGGCTGACCAGTTTGCCGGGGTTGCGGGCGAGGATGTCCAGCAGGTGCCACTCGGTGGGGGTCAGCCGGACCTCGTCGCCGTCGGCAGCGGAGATGACCCGGTCGGCAAGGCTGACCCGCCATCGTCCGATATGGACGGTCGTGGTCGCCGGGGTGTTGGGGTTGACGCGGCGGGTGACCGCGCGGATGCGGGCGAGCAGCTCGTCGACGCCGAAGGGTTTGGTGACGTAGTCGTCGGCGCCGGCGTCGAGGGCGGCGACCTTGTCGGCGCTGCCGGCCCGGCCGGACAGGATGATGATGGGGACCGCGGTCCAGCCGCGCAGGCTGCGGATGACGTCGACGCCGTCCATGTCGGGCAGGCCGAGGTCGAGTACCACCAGGTCGGGCTGGTGGGAGGTCGCGACCTGCAGGGCGGCGGCACCGTCAGCCGCGACCTCGACCTCGTAGCCGCGGGCCCGCAGGTTGATCCGCATCGTGCGCAGGATCTGCGGTTCGTCGTCGACGACCAGGATCCGCGTCATGCGGGGTCCTCGGGTATACGGGGCCGGCGGTGGATGCGTTCGATGATGGCCCGGTCGGCCAGCTCGGTTGCCCGGGTTTCGCTGTCGGCCACGGGTGTCTCGGCGGCGGGTAGGGCGAGGATCATGGTGAGGCCGCCACCGGGGGTGGTGTCCGGGGCCAGCGTGCCGCCCATGGCTTCGGCCAGGCCGCGGGACAGCGCCAGGCCGAGGCCGACGCCGGTGTCGTTGTCGGTGTCGCCGAGGCGCTGGAACGGCAGGAACACCTCGTCCCGTTGGTTGTCGGGGATGCCGGGGCCGTGGTCGATGACGCGTAGCTCGACCAGGCCGTCGTGGTCGCTGGCCGTCAGCGTGGGTAGCCGGTCGGCTGGGCTGAACTTCAGCGCGTTGCCGATGACGTTGACCAGGACCCGCTCGAGCAGGGCGGGGTCGGCCCGGACGGCGGGCAGGTCGTCGGGTAACTGCAGGCGAACGGTACGGCCGGCGGTACCGAGCTCGTCGAGGGCGCGGGGAACGGCTTCCTCGATGCCGATATCGGTCGTGCTGAGGCCGAGGACACCTGCCTGCAGGCGGCTCATGTCGAGCAGGTTGCTCACAAGGCGGGCGAGCTTGTCCAGCGACTCCTCGGCGGTGGCCAACAGCTCGGCGCGGTCGGTGTCGGAGAAGGACACCTCGTGGCTGCGCAGGCTGGTGACCGCCGCTTTGGCGGAGGCGAGGGGGGTGCGCAGGTCGTGGCTGACCGCGGCGAGCAGGGCGGTGCGCATCTTGTCGGCCTCGGCCAGCGGGACGGCCTTGGCGGCCTGTTCGGCGAGGCGCTCCTGGCGCAGCGCGAGGGCGGCCTGGGCGGCGAACGCCTCGACGATGCGCCGGTCGGCGGCCGCCAGTGGGCGACCGCGGAGCACCAGCGCGAGAGCGTCGTCGACGGGGACGTCGACGTCGCCCTGGCCGGGTGTGGAGCAGGGCGGTTCGCCGACGGCGGCGGCGACCTGCCAGGCGGTGGTGTCGTGCTGGCGGTCGGGGCCACCGGGTGCGCCCGACCGCCGTTCGAGCAGGGTAACCGAGTCCAGGCCGAAGGTCTCCTTCAGCCGTTCCAGGAGGGCGGGCAGGGGCCGGGCCCCGCGCAGGACGCTACCGGCGACCGTGGCCAGGGTGGTGGCGTCGGCGGAGGCGCGGGCGGCCTGCCGGGTGCGCCGGGCGGCCAGGTCCACTACGGCGCTGACAGCGGCGGCGACGGCGACGAACACCGCCAGGGCGAGAATGTTCTCCCGCTCGGCGATGGTCCACGTGTACAGCGGCGGGGTGAAGAAGAAGTTGAGCAGCAGCGAGCCGCCGATCGCGGCGAGCAGCGCCGGCCACAGCCCGCCGACCAGGGCGACCGCCACGACGGCGGCGAGGAACAGCAGGATGTCGCTGGGCAGCGACAGCTCGTCGCGTAGCAGGTGCAGGATCAGCGTGAGCAGCGGCAGACCGGCGGCGGCGGCGAGGAACCCGGCCAGCCGCCGGCGCGACGACAACGCGGCGGTGCCGACGACCAGCGGCTGCCGGCGGCCCCGACCGATCTCCTCGTGGGTGACCAGGTGCACGTCGATCGGCCCGGACCGGGCGGTGGTGGTCACTCCCACCCCGGGGGAGAGGATCTGGGCGAACCGGCCCCGGCGGGAAGCGCCGAGCACCAGCTGGGTGGCGTTGACGGCGCGGGCGAACTCCAGCAGCGCGGTCGGCACGTCGGAGCCGACCACCTCGTGGTAGGTGCCGCCCAGGCTCTCCACCAGGATCCGTTGCCGGGCGAGCAGGGCGGGGTCGGCGTCGGCGAGCCCGTCGGAGCGGGCGACGTGCACGGCCATGAGGTCGGCGCCTTTGCTGCGGGCGGCGACCCGGGCCGCCCGCCGGATGAGGGTCTCTCCTTCGGGGCCGCCGGTCAGCGCCACGACGACCCGTTCCCGGGCTTCCCAGGTGGTGCCGATGTGGTGGTCGGTCCGGTAGCGGTCGAGCTGTTCGTCGACCTTGTCGGCCAGCCAGAGCAGGGCCAGCTCACGCAGCGCGGTGAGGTTGCCGACCCGGAAGTAGTTGCCGAGTGCGGCGTCGATCTTCTCCGGCGCGTACACGTTGCCGTGCACCATCCGCCGGCGCAGCGCCTCCGGCGTCATGTCGGCCAGCTCCACCTGGTCGGCGGCCCGCACCACGGCGTCGGGTACGGTCTCCCGCTGGGTGATGCCGGTGATCTGCTCGACGACGTCGTTGAGCGACTCCAGGTGCTGGATGTTCACCGTGGACAGCACCGTGATCCCGGCGTCGAGCAGCTCCTGGATGTCCTGCCAGCGCTTCGCGTTGCGGGAGCCTGGAACGTTGGTGTGCGCCAGCTCGTCCACCAACGCGACCTGCGGCCGGCGGGCCAGGACGGCGTCGAGGTCCATCTCGGTGAAGGCGGCGCCGCGGTACTCCATCGTCTTGCGGGGCACCACCTCCAGGTCGCCGACCATCCGCTCGGTCTGCGCCCGGCCGTGCGACTCGACGAACCCCACCACCACATCGGTACCTCGGCTCCTGCGCCGGTGAGCCTCCTCCAGCATGGCGTAGGTCTTGCCCACCCCGGGCGCGGCGCCGAGATAGATCCGCAGTTGTCCGCGTGCCACGTCCCGATCCTCTCGCGTGACTCCCGGCTCGATGGCGGCCGGCAGACCCTGCCCCCAGGCGCCGGCCGCCGTTTCCGCTACAGCCGGTCGAGGGCCAGGTTCAGTTCCAGGACGTTGACCCCGGGCTCGCCGAGGAAGCCGAGGTCCCGGCCGTCGGTGTGCTCGTCGATGAGCCGCTGCACCCGCTCGACAGGCAGGCCGCGGGCCGCCGCCACCCGGGGGGCCTGCAGCCGGGCGTTGGCCACCGAGATGTGCGGGTCCAGGCCGGACGCCGACCCGGTGACCGCGTCGACCGGTACCGGGGTGCCGGCCGGCAGCCCGTTCTCCGCCCGGTAGGCGGCGACCCGCTGCTCGATCCCCTCGAACGACTCGTCGACATCCGGTGTGCTCGGGTCGTCCTGCTGCCCGTGCAGCAGTTTGTCGTTGGTGGGACCGAGGTTGGAGCCCAGGCTCTGCGAGCCGTCGTAGCCGTCGCCGGCCGACGACGGCCGGGGGTGGAAGTACCCCGGCTCGGTGAACGGCTGGCCGATCAGCCTCGACCCGACCACCTGCCCGTCGCGCTCGACCAGCGAGCCGTTGGCCTTGTCGTGGAACAGCACCTGGGAGACCCCGGTCACCACCAGCGGGTAGATCCCGCCGGTGACGACAGTAAAGACCAGCACCATGATCAGCGCGGGCAGTAGTTGGCGTCGCATGTCAGGAAACCCCCAGCGCGGAGATGATCAGATCGATGATTTTGATGCCGATGAACGGCGCGATGACCCCGCCCAGCCCGAAGATGAGCAGGTTGCGGCGCAACATCACGCTGGCGCTCTCGGCGCGGAACTTCACCCCGCGCAGGCCGAGCGGGATGAGCGCGACGATGATCAGGGCGTTGAAGATGACCGCGGACAGGATCGCCGACCGGGGCGTTTCCAATCCCATGATGTTGAGCCGGTCCATCGCTGGGAACACCCCGATGAACATGGCTGGGATGATCGCGAAGTACTTGGCCACGTCGTTGGCCACCGAGAACGTGGTCAGTGCCCCGCGGGTGATGAGCAGCTGCTTGCCGATCTCGACGATCTCGATCAGCTTGGTCGGGTTGGAGTCCAGGTCGACCATGTTCCCGGCTTCCCGGGCGGCCTGGGTGCCGGTGTTCATGGCCACGCCGACGTCGGCCTGCGCCAACGCGGGGGCGTCGTTGGTGCCGTCGCCGGTCATCGCGATCAGGCGTCCGCCGTGCTGCTCCTTGCGGATATAGGCCATCTTGTCCTCGGGCGTGGCCTCTGCCAGGTAGTCATCTACCCCGGCCTCCTCGGCGATCGCCTTCGCGGTCAGCGGGTTGTCGCCGGTGACCATCACCGTGCGGATGCCCATCCGGCGCAGCTCGCCGAAGCGTTCCCGGATGCCCTGCTTGACGATGTCCTTGAGATGCACCACACCCAGAGCGCGGGCCGGCCGCCCGTCGACGTGTTCGGCGACGACCAGCGGGGTGCCGCCGGTGGCGCTGATGCCGTCCACCGTCGGGCCGACGTCATCGGTGGGGTGGCCGCCGTTGTCCCGGATCCACTTCATGACGGCTGCGGCGGCGCCCTTGCGGATGCGCCGCACACCGCCGTTCTCGGTGATGTCGACCCCGCTCATCCGGGTCTCCGCGGTGAACGGCACGAAATGCAGATGCGGCATGACGCCCTCGTCTCGGGCGCGCAGCCCGTAGGCATTCTTCGCCAGGACCACGATGGAGCGGCCCTCCGGGGTCTCGTCGGCCAGGCTGGACAGCTGGGCGGCGTCGGCCAGCTCGGCAGCGGTCACCCGGTCGACCGGCAGGAACTCGGTGGCCTGCCGGTTCCCGAGCGTAATCGTGCCGGTCTTGTCCAGCAGCAGCGTGTTCACGTCACCGGCCGCCTCCACGGCCCGGCCGGACACGGCCAGCACATTGTGCTGGACCATCCGGTCCATGCCGGCGATGCCGATCGCCGACAGCAGTGCCCCGATCGTGGTGGGGATCAGGCAGACCAGCAGTGCGACGAGCACGATCACCGACTGTTCGGCCTCGGAGTAGATGGCGAACGGCTGCAGCGTGACCACCGACAGCAGCAGAATGAAGGTCAGGCCCACCAGCAGGATGTTCAGCGCGATCTCGTTCGGCGTTTTCTGCCGGGACGCACCTTCGACGAGGGAGATCACCCGGTCGAGGAACGTCTCACCCCGGCTTGGCGGTGATCCGCACCACGATCCGGTCAGAGAGCACCTTGGTACCGCCGGTGACGGCCGACCGGTCGCCACCGGCTTCCCGGATCACCGGTGCCGACTCGCCGGTGATGGCCGACTCGTCGACGGTGGCGATGCCCTCGATGACCTCACCGTCGGAGGGGATCACCTCGCCGGCCGACACCACGACGATGTCGTCGACCGTGAGCCGCGAGGACGGCACCACCTCCACCTCGCCGCGGGCGAGCTGCCGGTTGGCCATTGTCTCGGATCGCACCTTGCGCAGGGCGGCCGCCTGTGCCTTGCCGCGGCCCTCGGCCATCGCCTCGGCGAAGTTCGCGAACAGCACGGTGAACCACAGAAAGGCGATCACCAGGGCGCCGAAGACGTTCTCCGCCGCCGTGGAGTCACCCAGGTCACGGATGAACAGGACGGTAGCGAGCAGGCTGCCGACCCCGACCAGGAACATGACCGGATTGCGTACCTGCACCCGCGGGTCGAGCTTGCGGAAGCTGTCGGCCACGGCGCCGCGCACGATCGCGGGATCGAACAGTGAACGCCTGGCGGGACGCAGCTCCGGCGCAGAAGAGACGGTGCTCATTTGCTTCCAGTTCTCCTAAAGCGACAGGTACTCGACGATGGGGCCGAGCGCGAGGGCGGGGAAGAACGTCAGGCCCGCCACGATCGCCACCACTCCGAGGACCAGAGACGCGAACAGTGGGGTGTGCGTCGGGAACGTCCCGACGGTCGCCGGTGCGGGCTGCTTACGGGCCAGCGAGCCGGCAATCGCGAGCACCGGGATGATCAGGAAGAACCGGCCTATCAGCATCGCCAGGCCGATCGTGGTGTCGTACCACCACGTCGAGGCGGTGATGCCGGCGAACGCGGAGCCGTTGTTGTTCCCGCCGGAGGTGAACGCGTACAGGATCTCGGAGAAGCCGTGAGCGCCCGGATTGTTCTGGGACGCGACCGCCGAGTCCATCAGCACCGACGCGGCGGTGAAGCCGAGCACCACCAGCGGCATCGCCAGGATGTAGAGCACCACGAGCTTCATCTCCGGCGCCTCGATCTTCTTGCCGAGGTACTCCGGGGTCCGGCCGACCATCAGCCCGGCGATGAACACCGACAGAATGATCATGATGAGCATGCCGTTGAGCCCGACGCCGGTGCCGCCGGGGCTCACCTCGCCGAGCTTCATGTGCAGCATGGGGATCATTCCGCCCAGCGGGGTGAAGCTGTCGTGCATCGAGTTGACCGACCCGTTGGAGGTACCGGTCGTGGACGCCGCCCACAGGCCGGACGCGGCCGACCCGAAGCGGACCTCCTTGCCCTCCATGTTGCCGCCGGACTGCTCGGCGGTGACCGCCTGGGTGGCGCCGATGTCGTCCAGCTGCGGGTTGCCGTTGCCCTCCAAGCCCATCGCAGCGAGTGACATGACGGCCCAGATGATGGCCATGATGGCGAACACCGCGCGGCCCTGCCGCTTGTCGCCCACCATCCGGCCGAAGGTGAACGCCAGCGCGGACGGGATGATCAGGATGGCCCAGTTCTCCACCAGGTTGTTAAACGGGCTGGAGTTCTCGAACGGATGGGCCGAGTTCATGTTGAAGAACCCGCCACCGTTGGTGCCCAGCTGCTTGATGGCGATCTGGCTCGCGGCCGGGCCGCCGGGGATGAGCTGGGTCGCACCCTCCACTGTGGTCACCGCGGTGTGGCCGTTGAAGTTCTGGATCACGCCCTGGCTGACCAGCACGATCGCCACCAGGAACGACAGCGGCAGCATGATGCGTACCACGGTGCGGGTCAGGTCGACCCAGAAGTTGCCCAGCGTCGAAGCGCGGCGGCGGGCCAGCCCTCGGATCAGCGCGGCCATCACGCACATGCCCACCGACGCGGAGACGAAGTTCTGCACGGTCAGCCCGGTCATCTGGGTGAGGTGGCTCATCGTCAGCTCACCGCTGTAGGACTGCCAGTTCGTGTTGGTCATGAAGCTGACCGCGGCGTTGAACGCGATGTGGTCGGTTACGGCCGGCATGTCCGTCGGGTTCAGCGGCAGCCACTGCTGCATCCGCTGCATGGCGTAGAGCAGCAGGAACGAGAACAGGCTGAACCCGAGCACGGCGAACGCGTACACCGTCCACCGCTGCTCGGTGTGCGGGCTGACCCGGCACAGCCGGTAGATCAGCCGTTCGACCGGCAGGAACACCCGGTCGCCCGGGACCTTGCCGTCATCGCCGTACACCTTGGCCATGTAGCGGCCCAGCAGCGGCGCGGTGACCAGCAGCAGTCCGATCAGGACGGCGAACTGCAGCCAACTGGCAGAAGACATCAGAACCTCTCAGGAAACAGCAGTGCCACGACCAGATAGCCGAACAGCGCGACAGCGATAACCAGCCCGACGATGTTTCCCACGGTGTCCACGGCTACCGGACCGCCCTCTCCGAAGCGGCGTCACCGACGGCCTCTGCTGGCTCACCGGTGTGAATGATGCGTTCACAGCCCCGCACGTACAGCGCGCAGAGACCGAAGAACGCGAGGATGACGAGCACCAGCACCACGTCAGCCATCGCCTGCAACCCTCCTTGATGATTCGCCTTCCGCGGCACCGCGCCGCGCGTCACCGCCCGCCGGCGTGTCCAGCAGGGCCGCGACCTCATCCGCCCATGCCGCCCGCACGCGGGCGCGACGGACCCACCGCACCGCCAGACCGGCGCCGGCGGCCAGGGCCAGAAGTCCTATCTGCCACGCGCTGGTTGTACCGTCCCAGGTGAGCTCGCCGTACCGGTTCACCAGGAACCCGTTGAACAGCAGATACCCGAGGCCACCGGTGGCCACCGCCGCCCTGGCGTTGTCGACCAGGACCGCGTACGCCGCCAGCGCCACGGCAACCACGACGAGCCGCGCCGGCTGGTCCGGGAAGAGCACGACGGCCACCACCGTGGCGGCCACCATCTCCGCCGCCCCGACCGCCAGCTCGATGCCGAACGGGGTGCCGGCATGCCCGGTCTCGACCGACCCCGCCACGTCCACCCTCCTTCGGGCACGACCTGCGCGGCCGATCCTGGCCGCGCCGTGAGCCATCTAAGCCCCGGCTACCGCGAGCTGACAGGGTCCTTGACGCGATCCATACGCCGCCCACGCACTTCTTGACGCGATCCATACGCCGGGCACCGGCGGCGACCCGGTGGCCGGGTCTCGAGCGCGCGCAGGGAGTTATGATTCGGGAGGTGTCGATGGGCAGTGTCGGTTCGTGTTACGACAATGCCGTCGCCGAGTCGTTCTTCGCCAGCCTCAAAGCCGAGATCGGCACCAAGGTGTGGGCCACCCGTGCCGAGGCGCGCAAGGCCGTGTTCGCCTACCTTACCTACTACAACCGCAACCGTCTACATTCGACACTCAAGCGCCGAACTCCGTACGAGGCGC
>JAEHDK010000018.1 GCA_016880465.1 Micromonosporaceae bacterium | reverse complement strand
CGGCGTGGTTTTCGCCAGGCCGAAGTCGAGCAGCTTGACTCCCGCCGATGTCAACATGATGTTGCCCGGCTTCAGATCCCGGTGGACAACGCCAGAGGCATGGGCAAAATCGAGCGCACCGGCAATCTGCGCCGCTATTTGGAGCGTCTCCTCGAGCGGCAGCGCTCGCTTGCTCAAGCGGTCCGCCAACGTTTCCCCTTCGAGGTACTGCATGACGAGGGGCCGGCCGCTCGATCTGCGGTGGTTCCCGCGGTGCGACCGGTTCCATAGTGGACCCCGCCGCCCGGTCGTCCACTGTGGAGTCCGGCACGCCGGGCCAGCCCGTACCGGTGTCGTTGTGCGCGTCACGGCTCATGCGGTCACGCCCGGAACAGGTGCCGGCGGATCGCCGCCACGTTGCCGAAGATGCGCACCCCGAGGACGACCACCACGCCGGTCGACAGCTGCCCGCCGACCCCGAGCTTGTCGCCCAGGTACACGATCATCGCGGCAACGAGCACGTTGGAGATGAACGAGATGACGAACTGCTTGTCGTCGAAGATGCCGTCCAGCCGCGCCCGGATCCCGCCGAACACCGCGTCGAGCGCGGCCACGACGGCGATCGGCAGGTAGGGCTGCAACGCGAGCGGCACGGTCGGCTCGAGCACGACGCCGAGCACGATGCCGGCGATGAGAGCCAGGACCATGAGCATCAGCGACCTCCCGACGCCGAGGGAACGGTAGACGGCCCGGTGGACGGCCCACCCTCGGGCGGCGTCCGGCCGAGCGGGTGGGCATAGCGCAGCTGCGGATCGGTCGCCGCGGGCAGCGTCAGGTCGCGCTGCTCCCGTACCACGACCCCCATGTTGTACCGGCGGGCGAGCGCCCGGAACAGCTGGCCGTCGCGCGACCGCTCGAATCGCCGATCCAGATCGCCCGGCCCGATCGCCGAGACCGCGTACGGACTGGCCACCGGCTTGAAGTCGACCAGGATAGCCGCTCCGGCGGCGCGAATCGTGGAGGTGGTCGACAGCCGCTGCCCGTTGATCGCGATCGCCTCGGCGCCGGCGTCCCACAACCCGTTGACGAGTCCTTGCAGGTCGCGGTCCCGGACCCGGCCCGGGTTGTCGCTGCGCGGTTTACCGGTCAGCGGATCGGTGTCGGCCGGCGCATCGCGTACCTCGATCACCAGGCCGTCCCCGCTGACCCGACCGAGGCCGGCGGCGGCCGCCAGGTTGCGCAGCTGTGCCGCCTCCCCGCCGGCCAGGGCCTCCGCCCGTTCCCGGTCGACGGCGGCGCGCAACTCCTCGGCCCGGCGCTGTAGGTCGTCCGTCTCGGCCTGCTTGGCGTGGACCTCGCTGACCAGGCCGGCGCGGGTTCGGGTGATCTCCGGCTCGGCGGCCACCACGTGCCGGTACGCGACCGCGAACAGGAAGCCGACCGCCACTACCGAGAGCAGACCGGCCGCCCGGCCGGAGAGCCGGGACCACGCCGGCTCCGGCCCGCGCTTGGCCCGGCGCTTGGCCGCAGCCGCGTACGCGGCGTCGAGCGGGTCGCGGAAGAGCTCGGTGAGGAAGTCCGGGTTGAACCGCTCGGCGGTCGGGTTGCTCATGCCGCCCCCGCCGACCCGGCCTGGTCCGCTCGCGCCTGCCGCACCAGGCCGAGGACCTGGATGAGGTAGAGCACGCCGGCCGCCCAGTACAGCGCGAGGCCCCACCAGGCCAGTGCCCAGCCCGACGCGTACGCGACGGTGTGCACGCTTTGGACCGCGGCGGCGAGCAGCAGGACCGGGAAGGCGAACAGCAGGATGAAGGTCGCGGTCTTGCCCAGATAGTGCACCTGCGGCGGGCCATAGCCGTACCGGCGCAGAACGGCCAGGCAGCCGATCATGAACAGCTCGCGGGCGAGCAAGGCCGCCGTGAAGGGCCACGGCAGGACGCCGCGCACGGTGAACGCGACCAGCGTGGCGAGAATGTACAGCCGGTCGGCGAGCGGGTCCAGCAGCGCGCCCAGCCGACTGACCTGGTGCAGCCGGCGCGCCACGTAGCCGTCGACCCAGTCCGAGGTGCCGCCTACGGCCAGGACGATGACCGCCGCCACATCGGCGTGCGCGCCGAGAAAGAGATACAGGAAAAGGGGTACGCCGAGCAGCCGCCCGAAGCTGATCAGATTAGGGATGGTCAGCACCCGGTCGTGTGATGTGTCTCCGGGCTGCCCCGCCACCGAGCCCCCCTCGTTGTCGCCGCGCCACTATATCCCAGGCCGGGCCGCAACCGGGGGCGTGCTCAGGCCGGGCCGGCGTCCATCGCGCGGCGCAGGCTCAACGGGCGCATGTCGGTCCACACCCGCTCGATGTGGGCAAGGCACTCGGCCTTTGTGCCGCTCACCTCGTCGGCGTGCCACCCCGCCGGCAGCTCGCGCCCCTCGAACCAGATCGAGTACTGCTCCTCGTCGTTGTGCACCACGACGTACGTCCGGGTGTCGTCCTCATCGTCGGGCAGCATCGTCGAGCACCTCCTGTCCTTGTGAGTCGACCGGCACCGTCGTGCAGACCAGCCGGCAACAGGCTATCTCGATGTCTCGAACGCGGCGCGCAGGAGGTTGGCCGCCTGTCGGATAGCCGCCAGCCCGGCGTCAAGCGTGCCGGCCATCGCGAAGAAGCCGTGCGCCATCCCCCGTACCGGGTCAGCTCGACCGGTACGCCGGCCTCACGCAGCCGGTGCGCGTACCGCTCGCCCTGGTCGCGCAGCGAATCGTACTCGGCCGTGACGACGAGGGCCGCGGGCAGCCCGGTGAGGTCGTCGGCGAGCAACGGCGACGCCAGCGGATGCCGCCCGTCCTCCGGCCGGGCGAGGTAGTGCCGCCAGTGCCAGGCGACCGAGGTGCTGTTGAACAGCCACGGGTCGACCCGCGCACGCTGTACCCGTTCGACTGGCGCGGGATGGCGCAGTCGCTGCAGAAGACCGGACGGCTCGTCGTCGTCGACGACTCGAACCGGTCCTGCGGCATCGGCGCCGAGATCCCCGCGACCGCCGCCGAACAGATGCGGCTCGTCGCGCCGCCCAAGCGGGTGACCCGGCCGGACGGCGCGGTGCTGCCGTTCGCGCGGGAGCTCGACCTCGCGCTCCAGCCGAGCCGCGACCAGCTGCGTACCGCAGCTCAGGACGTACTCAAGACTCCATAGTGGAGGCTCGTACCGCTGGCGCCGGAGCGGGAGCCCGCCCGGCGCGCTGCCGTTATCCGCTTGCCCTGCCCTTGTAGCGTTGTTGCTGAGGGGTACTTGCCACAACGGGGGGCTCGGGCGCGGCGGCCTTGGCACAACTGGGGTTCCTGGCCCGGTGGGCAGTCTCTGGACCGATTGCACATCTGCCGGTCGCGTATCGACTCGTTCTTCCCTTCCCTTGTCTTGGCATGACCTCCGGCCATGTCTGTCCACAATGGATGAGAAGGGAGAGGAACAACACGTGGAGACGCACCACGCCGGCATCACGCTGGGGATCATCGGCTGGCTCGGGCAATGGCTGGGGTGACGTCAAGAGGGCACAGATCGGCAGCTGGTTACTCCTGCCGCCCCAGCGGCTACCGCACAGTCACGTCCATTTCACGCCGTACGCGAAGCCCTGCTTCAGGTGGCGGAAGGTGAGGTGGAGCTCGCCGAACCTGTCCAGGTCCACGACGTCGGCGCTGGGCCGCTCGGCGTCGAGCACGCGCGGCGGCACACCGTTCAGCAGCCAGACCAGACCCGGCCGGTGGTCCGGATCGAACCGGATCGTGAGGTCGAACAACCTGCACGGGAACAGCGGCTGCATGACGTAGTGCTGCTTCATGACCTGCCCGGGCGGCAACCGGAACCGGATGCCGTAGTCGTGCGTCTCGCCCTTGCGGTACGTCCGCGGCAGCTCCACGTGGAACCGGAAATGCTCCTCCGTCGGCCGCTCGATCTCGCGCACCTGGCCGCCGTACAGCAGCTCGGCGAACAGCTCGTGCGGCCCACCCACGGTCGGCCGAGGCAGGCTGAGCAGGCAGACGAACTCCGCGACCCCGTCCCGGTTGAACAGCAGGGAGCGCTGCTCGGTCACCTCCGGGGCCGGCCCGTCGAGGCGCAGGAACGCGCGCAACGACTGCACCTGCCAGGCGTCCGCGCCGTTCCCGTCGGCGATGTCGTCGTCCCCGCGGTCGGCCGCGGCCTGTACCAGGATGTCGAACGCCTCGGTCACCCGGCGCCGGGCGGTCCGCTCGTGACAGTTCAGCTGCCGGGAGAGCCACAGCTCGCGCAGCGCCAGGTCCCGCTGGTCGGCCGCCGGATGCAGCGCGAGCGCGACGGACACGGCGAGGCGTACCTCGGCCGGCTCCGCCGAGAGCAGCTCCTCCACCATGGCGGCCAGCCGGGTACGCACCACGCCGATGCCGTCCTCTTCGTTGATGGCGCACAGCCGCTTCAGCTCCGGCCCCAGCCGCTTGAGCACCGCCGGGTGGCGCATCGCCCGGCCGCGGCGCAGGAACTTCAGCTCCTTGGCGAGTGCCTCGGCATCAAGCGTCACGGCGCCTCCCCGAACCCGCCCCCACCCGGCGACAACTGTTCCAGCGCACCACCAGAAAGGTCCGATCATATGTGGACAGCGAGGCACAGGGAACCTTCAGTCACTTTCCACCGAAAGGTTGGCCAGTTGGCCAAGGATTGTCCACAAAATCGGCCGTCCCCCCGGCCCGTACGGGGGGAGCAGGGCGGGGGCACGGGGGCGGGGGAAGGGACCCCCCGCTGCGGGGGTGGGGGGTCCGCCACTCACGGCGACCCAGCGCCGCCGGGCGGGTCAGGCTCCCGGTCCGTCCGGCGACGCGCCGCCGGTGCCGGGCATCGCGATCTGCACACACGCCATGCCGCGCAGGTCCAGCCAGATCCGGTCCGGTCCGCGTACCACCCGCAGCAGTACGGCGGAGCAGCCCACGCACCGAGCTACCAGGCCCGGTGCCCGGTCGAAGACCCGGGTCTCGGCAACCGGCGCCATCCGGCCGCAGCCGGCGCACACGCCCTGGGCGGTCGTCACGTCGACGGCGAACACCTCCGCCAGCGCGCCGGCCAGCTCGTTGCCGTCCACCCAGGACGGCGGCGCCCCGGACTGCGGCGCCCCGGACTGCGTCAGCCAGGACTCGGTCATGCTGCTCCACCCCCGCTCGGGCCGAACCGCTCGGTCTTGATCCGATCTGCCGGATGGTCCTGGTCGACGAGCAGGTTCGCGGCCGCCTCGACGAACCCGGTCGGCCCGCAGACGAAACACGCCGGGCCGAGATCCGCCGGCCAGCCGGCCTCGCGCAGCAGCGCCCCGTCCAGCCGACCCGGTGGCCGGCGCCACCCCGGCGGCACGCCCCGGGTGTACGCGTACGCCAGATCGAGCCCGCGGTCGTCGCGCTGGCGGCGGCGCAGCTCGTCGGCGTAGATGGTGATGTCCGGGCTCCGGGTCGAGTACACGAGCCGGAACGGCACCCGCAGCCCGGCCGCCGACCGGGCCCGGATCATCGACATCAACGGCACGATGCCGGACCCGCCGGCCACGAGCAGCACCGGCGCCGGATCGGCGTCGTCCCAGACGAAGTACCCGCCGACCGGCCCGCGTACCTCGAAGGCGTCCCCGGGCTGGGCGACGTCGACCAGGTACGGCGACACCTCCCCGTCGTCGATCCGCTGGACGGTCAGCTCCAGCCGGCCGGTGCCCGGCGTCGACGCCACCGAGTAGCTGCGTTGGGCGGTGTACCCGTCCTCGGCCGTCAACCGCACGTCGACGTGCTGGCCCGGCCGGTGCGCCGGCCAGTCCGGTACGTCGAGCTCGAGGGTGCGGGCGGCCGGCGTCTCGGTACGGGCCGCGGCCACCGTCGCGACCCGCCAGGTCAGTCGCCCCAGTATCGCTGCTCGCGCCATGGGTCACCGTAGTTGTGATAGCCGACGCTCTCCCAGAAGCCCGGCTGGTCCTGCCGCAACAGCTCGACGCCGCGGACCCACTTGGCACTCTTCCAGAAGTACAGGTGCGGTACGAGCAGCCGGGCCGGGCCACCGTGCTCGGGGTCCAGCTCCGCGCCGGCGTACCGGAACGCGACCCAGGCCCGGCCGCCGGTCAGGTCCGCCACCGGCAGGTTCGTCGTGTACCCGCCGTACGAGTGGACGAGCGCGAAGTCCCCGGCGGGCTCGACGTCGGCGAGCAGCGTGTCCAGGGACACGCCGTCCCAGGTGGTGCCCAGCTTCGACCACTTCGTCACGCAGTGGATGTCGACCATGACCGTCTCGGTGGGCAGGGCGCGCAGCTGCGACCAGCTCCAGGTGCGCCGCTCGCCCGACCCGGTGGCGATGAAGAACTCCCACCCGGTCGGGTCGATCCGCGGCGTCGGCCCGGCCGACAGCACCGGGAAGTCCGGCGTCAGGTACTGGCCCGGAGGCAGCTGGGCGTCGCGCGTGCCGCGGCCCTTGAACCCCCGCGTGACGACGGTCATCTCCACCTCCGCCTCACAGTCAACACCACCTCGCCCCGCGGTGCCCCACGGTTCGGCCGAATCCGGGACCGCCGCACGGGCCGGCCGGGCATTAGGTTGTACGCCATGAGTAGCCAGGTGCGCGGCGTGATCGCGCCGGCAAAGGGGGCTCCGGTCGAGGTCACCACCGTCGTCGTGCCGGATCCCGGGCCGGGCGAAGCCGTGGTCCGGGTCCAGGCGTGCGGAGTCTGCCACACCGACCTGCACTACCGCGAGGGCGGCATCAGCGACTCCTTCCCGTTCCTGCTCGGCCACGAGGCCGCCGGCATCGTCGAGCAGGTCGGCGAGCAGGTGAGCGACGTCCCGGTCGGCGACTTCGTCGTGCTGAACTGGCGCGCGGTGTGCGGGGACTGCCGGGCGTGCCGGCGCGGGCGGCCGTGGTACTGCTTCAACACGCACAACGCCGGCCAGCCGATGACGCTGGCCGACGGTACGCCGCTCTCCCCCGCCCTCGGCATCGGCGCGTTCGCCGAGTGCACGCTGGTCCACGCGGGACAGTGCACAAAGGTCGACCCGGCGGCCCGGCCGGCCGCGGTCGGCCTGCTCGGCTGCGGCGTGATGGCCGGCCTCGGCGCCGCCCTCAACACCGGCGGCGTCCAGCGCGGCGACTCGGTCGCGGTGATCGGCTGTGGCGGGGTGGGCAACGGCGCGATCGCCGGCGCGGCGCTGGGCGGAGCGCGCCGGATCATCGCGGTCGACATCGATGCCCGCAAGCTGGACTGGGCGCGCGGGTTCGGCGCCACGCACGTGGTCGACGCCAGCACGGCCGATCCGATCACGGCGATCCGCGAGCTGACCGACGGGTTCGGCGCCGATCTGGTGATCGACGCGGTGGGCCGGCCGGAGACCTGGCGGCAGGCGTTCTACGCGCGGGACCTCGCCGGTACGGTCGTGCTGGTCGGCGTACCCACCCCGGACATGCGGCTCGACCTGCCGCTGCTGGACGTGTTCGGCCGCGGCGGTGCGCTGAAGTCGAGCTGGTACGGCGACTGCCTGCCGAGCCGCGACTTCCCGATGCTCACCGACCTCTATCTGCAGGGCCGGCTCGATCTCGACTCGTTCGTGACCGAGGAGATCTCGCTGGACGGCATCGAGGCGGCGTTCGACAAGATGCACGCCGGCGAGGTGCTCCGGTCGGTGGTCGTGGCCTAACCGGCCGCGCCGCGCGGGTCCCCACCGTACCCTGAAGATCATGGGGTCCTGCCTGGTCACCGGCGCCACCGGGTACATCGGCGGGCGACTGGCCCCCCGCCTGCTCGCGGCCGGATACCAGGTGCGGTGCCTGAGCCGCTCCCCGCACCGGCTCGATGCCGTGCCGTGGGCCCGGGACGCCGAGATCGTCCGGGGCGACCTGCTCGAACCGGACACCCTGCCGGCCGCACTCGACGGCGTGGAGGTGGCGTACTACCTCGCCCACTCGCTGGGCGCACCGTCCTTTGCGGACACCGACCGGCGCGCGGCCACGAACTTCGCGGCCGCGGCGCGGGCGGCCGGCGTACGGCGCATCGTGTACCTGGGTGGGCCGGTGCCCCACCAGGAGCGCTCCTCACCGCACCTGCGCTCGCGTGCCGAGGTCGGCCGGATCCTGTCGGACGCGGGCGTACCCGCGGTGCTGCTGCGGGCCGCGGTCGTCATCGGGTCGGGCTCCGCGTCGTTCGAGATGCTGCGGTACCTGACCGAACGGCTGCCGGTGATGGTGGCCCCGCGCTGGGTGGGCACCCGGACCCAGCCGATCGCCATCCGGGACGTGCTGCGCTACCTCGTCGGCTGGGCCGAGGTGCCGCGCGAGGTGCACCGCGCGTTCGACATCGGCGGGCCGGACGTGTTGACCTACCGGGAGATGATGCGCCGGTACGCCCGCATCGCCGGCCTGCCCCGCCGGCTCGTCGTACCGGTGCGGGCGTTGACGCCGTGGCTGTCCGCGTACTGGGTCGGGCTCGTCACGCCGGTGCCCAACGCGATCGCGCGCCCCCTCGTGGAGAGCCTCGTGCACGAGGCGGTCGCCGGCGAGCACGACATCGCCCGGTACGTACCCGACCCGCCGACCGGGCTCATCCACTTCGACACGGCGGTACGGCTGGCGCTGCGCAAGGTCGCCAGCGCGGACGTCGAGACCAGCTGGGCGACGTCGACCTGGACCGGCGCGCCGGCCGACCCGATCCCCACCGACCCGCCGTGGGCGGGCGGCAGCAGCTACGTCGACACGCGCCGGCGCGAGGTCGGGGCGCCGGCCGAGGTGCTGTGGTCGGTCGTCCAGCGGCTCGGCGGGGACCCGGCCTGGTACGCCAGCATGCTGCCCTGGACGGCCCGCGGCTGGTTCGACCGGCTCGCCGGCGGGATCGGCGTGGGCGTACGCGGCCCGCAGCGCGACCCGCGGCTGCTCCGCGCCGGCGACGCGCTGGACGCGTGGCGCGTCGAGGAGATCGACCCGCCCCGGCTGCTGCGGTTGCGCGCCCAGCTGCTGCTGCCCGGCCGCGCGTGGCTGGAGATGCGGGTACTTCCGGACGGTGCGCGCAGCCGGTACGAGCAGCGCGCGGTGTTCCTTCCCAAGGGTCTCGCGGGCCACCTGTACTGGAAGGGCGT
>JAEHDK010000139.1 GCA_016880465.1 Micromonosporaceae bacterium | reverse complement strand
TCGTGGGGTCAGCGGCTACGGCCAGGCCACGGCGGCGGTAATCATCGCCGAGCGCGACGAAGCGCGGGCCGAGGTAGAGCGGCTCACTGGCGCGACCGTGATCGTCGAGTGTGACGACCCAGACACGGATGCGCTGCTCGCCGAGGTGGAGCGGCTACGCGCCAAGTTGGAACAGGTCCGCGCGGCCCACGACAGGCTGGTGCGGATGGACCGCGAGCACACCGGTAGCGGCCGAACCGGATATGTCGTCGAGCGCGATCTAGCGCTGATCATGCAGGCGCTCGACGGGGACGGCCAGCCCCGCACCGAGGACGGGAAGGCGGCCGACTGAGATGGGTCAGACCAAACCCCGTAAGGCCGCCCGCCCAGCCGGCCGGGCCACCGCCACCCCGCGGCCGACATCTCCCTCCACTGTAGACATCGACATCCGCCGTCCGGATAAGCCGGAACCCGTTGCTGTGCATCAAACCTGCCGCTGCCAACGCATGCACCTTGGCAAGCTGGTCGCCGGCGGCCGCCCGGTCACCGTCGCCACGTTCCGCGACCAGAGGCTCGTCGCCGTCGTCCGCCGGCACTGGGCCGTCCGCGACGGCTGCGCGATGCCGGACGAGCACATCGACCCGGCCGTCTACTGGGTGCGGCCATGACCCGCCTGCACATAGCGGCGCACTACCTGGGCGGCTCCCCGCCGTTCATCGGTGACCCGCGGGTCGGCTGCCAGGGCCGCGCGCCGACACGTCGCGGCGAGCACGATCTGTTCTTCCCCGGCACCGGGAAAAACCCGTCGGAGGCCCGGGCCATCTGCCATGCCTGCCCGTTCCTGGTCGACTGCCGGGAATGGGCGGTGGCCCGGCCGTGGGTCGACGGCGTGTGGGGTGCCACCACGTTCCCGGAGCGGCGCATCATCCGCCGCTGCCGGGCGGCCCGCGCCGCCGGGCGCCCATGCGACCACGACCTCTTGTGCCGTTGGCCGGATGCACCACCACGCCGTGACACCGCGGCGTGCACCCTGCCCGGGTCCCCCGGCACCACCGTGGGGGAACGCGTGAGAGCCCCGGGCCGAGCATCGGAGCACACATGATCGGACAGTTGTGGGACGACAACCAGCTCCACGATCCGGCCCGGCACCGGGCACCGCGTCACGTCCAGCACCGCCGCCGCCGGGTCGCCCTGGCCGTGCTCGCCGCGCTGGCCCTGCTCGGCGCCTCCAACCCGCTGCCGAAACAGGAAGACCCCGCACCCAGCGCGCCGATCTTGTTCGCTGACGGCGCGATAATATCCGCGCCGGAGCTAACCCCGGCCGCGGTCGAAGACCGCACCGACGAGCGGGCTCAGCGCCACGCACGGCCACTGGCCAACGCGTCCATACCGGCAGCCACGAAACCGGCGCCGGTCGTCCCACGGCCCGCACAGCCCGCCGCACGGCCCTCCACGTCGAAGGCCGAGACCGCCGTACGCTACGCGCTCGCGCAGCTGGGTGACCGGTACGTGTGGGCCGCCGCCGGCCCCAACGCC